>JBAYLJ010000040.1:0-8008 GCA_041664145.1 Candidatus Omnitrophota bacterium
AAAGCACTTTGCCATCATTGGAAGGCATAATGCCAAGCTTTGAATTATTAATCGCCTGTTCGATCATAGGAACCGCTGAGACATCCCAAGGCTGAATCACAACTGTTCGTGCATCAGGAACAGAAATCGAAGCAATCTGCTTGATCATCGTTGGCGTCCCATAATAGTCCACATGAAGCCCTTCAATCAAGCCTGGATGAGCACGCCCTGTCCGCACTTCAGAAAATTCTCGCGCGACAGATTCAATGGCCTTCTTCATTCTTGTTTCTGTTTCTCGAACAATATCTTTTACAACCATACCCACCCCCAATTTATTTAACGGTTGTCCCGATGGCTTCTCCGAAAACAACCTTTTTAATATTGCCAACTTTCATTAAATCAAAAACAACGATCGGCAAATTATTATCCATACACATGCTAATCGCGGTTGCATCCATCACCTTTAAATGTTTATTCAGAACATCAATAAACTGTAGATCTGTAAATTTTTTTGCAGTCTTGTCCTTCACGGGATCGGCTGAATAAACGCCATCAACCTTAGTCGCCTTTAAAATCACCTCAGCACCAATTTCCTTGGCGCGAAGAGCTGCTGCGGTATCTGTTGTAAAATATGGATTCCCTGTACCGGCAACAAAAATCACAACGCGTTTCTTTTCCAAATGACGCATGGCACGTCGTCGAATATAAGGCTCAGCCACAGCATGCATATCAATCGCTGTCATCACACGCGTTTCAACATTAATTTGTTCCAAGGCATTTTGAAGAGCTAGGCCGTTTAAAACAGTGGCCAACATGCCCATATAATCAGCAACAGAGCGGTCAAGCCCAAAACGTGCTGATTCAAGCTGTCCGCGAAAAATATTTCCTCCGCCTACAACCAAGGCCACGTCAACCCCCGCCTCCAAAACCTCTTTAATCTGTAAAGCAATTGAAGCACAAACCTCGGCGTCAATACCATGCCCCTGCTTGCCCTGCATGGCTTCGCCGCTTAACTTAAGAAGAATACGCTTATAGACAGGTTTTTTATTCAACTTCGCCCACCTTGAATCGCTTGAAACGGCCGACAAACATATTTTCACCGATTTTAGCAACCAATGTGTTTAAATAATCTTGGATCGTTATTTTAGAGTCCTTAACAAAAGGCTGTTCCATGAGACATTTTTCTTTAAAAAAGGCTTCCTGGTCAGGATAGCCAGCTAAGACATCGGCAGGAACATCTTCTCTGCGCACATACAAAGGCGCCATCGCGGCAATGTGCATGGCAACATCTTTAGAAAATTGGCAAAAATCACTATTCTTCGCAACAAAATCTGTTTCAGAATTGACTTCAACCAAAACCCCGATCTTTGAGCCTAAATGAACGTACGCTTCAACGCGGCCTTCTTTTGCTGTGCGGCTTCCTTTTTTTGCTGCTAACTCAAGTCCGCGCTTTCTTAAAATTTCTTTGGCTTTAGCAAAATCTCCGCCTGTTTCTTCCAAGGCTTTCTTGCATTCAATAACTCCGCACGATGTCATCTCACGAAGCTCCTTAATAGCATCAACACTTGCTCCCATAATAAATCCTTTCATCAATGACTAAAATTTTTTGCATGAACAAAAAAATATTCCTTGAAGGCTTACAAAAAGCTACTTATCGCCATCAGCATCTTTATCATTTTTCTCAGCCATAATACTTGTCATATAGCCCTTACGACCCTCCACAACGCTATCGGTAATGATCGAAAGAATAAGACGGATAGATTTTAAGGCATCATCATTCCCAGGAATAGGATAATCCACCATCTCAGGATTACAATTGGTATCCACAATACCTACGACGGGAATATGAAGCTTTTTAGCTTCTTGAACAGCAATCTCCTCTTTTTTAGGATCAATAACAAAGATAGCCTGCGGGAGATCTTTCATCAAACGGATACCGCTTAAGCTACGATCAAGCTTAACGCGCTCTTTTTGAAGAAGAGAAATTTCCTTTTTGGTCAGCTTTGAAGCTACCCCGTTTTCGAGAATGCGCTCGATATTAAACAATTTATCCAAAGACTTTCTGGATGTTTCAAAATTAGTTAATAACCCACCTGGCCATCGAAAATTCATATAGAACATATCCGATCGCTTGGCTTCCTGAGCAATAATTTCTTGAGCTTGTTTTTTAGTTCCTACGAAAAGAATGCGACCACCTTTGGCTGCAATCGTGTGAAGAAAATCACGAGCTTGGTTCAGGCATTCCGCTGTTTTTTCCAAATCAATAATATAAATGTTGCTTCGAGCCCCAAAAATAAATGGTTTCATTTTGGGATTCCAGCGCTTAGTTTGATGTCCGAAGTGAACGCCTGCTTCTAACAGTTTCTTGATTAATTCATTTGTCATTCTTTTTCCTTTAACCTCCCTTTGATTTTTTTGATAAAAACATTATTTTTGAAAATATAGTGACCTAGTATACATAATAATTAAATCATATGCAATATTTAAATTTTTTGACTATTTTAAGCAAAAAACCTTAAAATTAAGCCTGAAATTGAGTTTCGTAAAGGGTCCTGTAAAGCGGACAGGTCTTGATAAGCTCTTCGTGAGGGCCTGAACCAACAATCTGACCGGCTTGCAAAACAACAATTTTCTTAGACTTTTTGATCGTTGAAAGCCTATGGGCAATGCAAATAACCGTACGATTTTTCATCAGCTCGTCAATAGCTTCCTGAACATATTGCTCTGATTGAGAATCAAGCTGAGAAGTCGCTTCGTCCAAAATAAGAATAGGGGCATTTTTTAAAATAGCCCGAGCAATCGCAATGCGCTGGCGTTCGCCTCCCGAAAGCCGAAAACCACGATCCCCAATGATCGTATCATATCCTTGAGGCATCTTCATGATAAAATCATGAGCAAAAGCCTTTTGAGCCGCTTGCTCAACGCACTCATCAGAAGCCTCCAGATGTCCATAGGCAATATTGGCACGCACGGTATCGTTAAACAAGATCGTCTCCTGGGTCACAATGCCTATTTGTGCTCTTAACGATTTAAAAGTAACATTCTTTAAATCAACCCCATCGATGGCAACTGATCCTCGAACGGGATCATAAAAGCGAGGAATAAGATTGACTAAGGATGTCTTCCCTGCGCCGGTAGGTCCGACAATGGCGACAATATCCCCCGCCCCAATTTCAAGATTGATATTATGCAAAATAATAGCATTTTCATCATCATAATAAAAATCCGCGTTTTTAATACTAATGCTTTCTTGAACTGGGCCTAGCTCTTGCGCGTCAAGCTTTTCCACAACGGTTGGCTTGGCATTTAAGATCTCATAGACTCTCTCGTTGGCAGCCAAGGCTTGCTGAACAAGGGCATTGACATTGCTTAATTTCTTAATCGGGCTCAGCATCGACAACAGAGATCCCAAAAAAAGACCGAAAACCCCGAAAGAAACCTGTCCAGAAATAACTTGTCGCCCGATCCACAACAAAATACCGACGCCAAAAATAGCACCAACAAATTCTGTGATAGGGTTGATCCAGAGCGTTCGGCGGATCGTTTTCATTTTTAATTTATAAAAATCTTGATTCTGGACCTTAAAGCGATTCGTTTCATAATCTTCCATATTAAAAGCCTTGACCACGCGAACGCCAGAAATGGTCTCAAACAAAAGGGAATTAATATCCGCCATCTTGTTTTGCGATTTGTAAGAAAGAGTCTTTAGTTTTCTTCCAATTTGGCGCATGGGAACAAGGATGATCCCTGCGAGAACAAGAGCAATAAGAAAAACTTTAGGATAAATAAAGAGAATAATGACGCTAAAAACAAGCAAGCGAAACGATTGGTAAAAAAGGTCTGTGACTCCATAAGATACGGCATTTTCAACCACCTGGACATCATTGGTGATACGCGAAATAAGCTCACCAGTACGTTTTTTGCTGAAATAATCCAAAGAAAGGTTTTGAATGCTTTGATAAAGGCGAAAACGCATGTCTCTCATAACTCTTTGAGAAACATCATTCATCAAGAATCCCTGTAAAAAAGCGAAAATACCCTTAGCCAGAAAAATAAATAAACATCCAACCGCGACAATGGACAAAAGCCGGTCGGCGGGAATCGCATTGACCTTGCTCACAAAATTTGCCAACCAGAGAGGCGCCTGGCCAGGCAAGGTAATCTGGCCCTTCCCTAAGATCTTGTCTGCCATCGGAATAATAAGCGACAGCTGAAATCCATCAAAAATAGCCGAAACGAGCATGCAGACGGTGGCCCAGACAAGAACCCTGACATGGCCTTTTAAAAACTTAAGCAGTTCAAAATAGTTCTTCATCACTCTCCAAATATTTGAAATATTTTAATCTTGGGAAAGCCAAATCGTAGCATGCGGTTTGACTTTTGTCGAGCGATTTGTTATAGTGCTGCCATACTATTTTTTATCAACAATCTTACCTTCTAAAGAAATAATATGATATCGAAACTAAACATCGGGATTATCGGAATTGGGCATCTTGGTTCTCGACACTTAAAAGTTTATAGTGAGCTTTCTGACCACGTTAACATTGTTGGCATTGCAGATGTGCAAGAAGAGCGCACGCGTAAACTTGCCCAACAGTACCATGTTCCCTATGTTAAAAATTACACTGACCTTGTTGGAAAAGTTGACGCGGTTAATATCTGCACACCGACGATATTGCACTTTGATGTCGCTCATCACTTCTTAAAGAACGGTATTCATACCTTTATTGAAAAACCTATCACAACAACGCTAAGCCAAGCCGATAAACTGATCTCCATGGCTAAAAAGAATAAATGCTTGATCCAAGTAGGACATATTGAACGCTTCAACTCTGCCTTTGAAGGCATCCATCATTTTGCTAAAAATCCTCGTTTTGTTGAATGTCATCGCCTCAATCATTTTCCTAATCGCTCTCTCGACATTGGTGTCGTCATGGATCTCATGATCCACGACATTGACATTATTTTAGGCTTGACCGAATCCAAGGTGTCTCACGTTGACGCCGTCGGCGTCCCCGTTTTGACACCGCTCGAAGATATTGCCAACGCCCGCATCACCTTTAAAAATGGTTGTGTTTGCAACCTCACAGCCAGCCGCGTCTCAGATGAAGTGACGCGTAAAATTCGCATCTTTCTTGCTGATGCCTATATCTCATTAGACTATATAAAACAGGAAGCCTTCATTTATAAAAAGCATGGAACGCTTATCAGCAAGCATGCCCTCCCCATCGAAAAAGAAGAACCGCTAAAAAAAGAACTGCTTTCTTTTGTCGACTGTGTTCAAAACAAGAAAAAGCCCATTGTATCAGGTGTTGAAGGCCGCGATGCGCTAAAGCTAGCCATCGACATTACTCAAAAAATATGGAAAACCAAAAAAAACATTTGATCATCGTCGCTGGTGAAGCCTCTGGCGATGACCGCGCAGCAGAGCTCATCGCTGAGTTAAAAAAAGGTGGCCCTCATTTCACTTTTTCAGGGCTCGGTGGCCAAAAAATGGCGCAACAAGGCGTTAAAATTTATTTTGATCTTGCCACTATTGCCGTCGTAGGATTTGTTGAAGTCATTAAGCACCTAAAAACAATCAAAAAAGCTTTTCGTCTCATCCTTGAAAAAATTGATGAACAAAAACCTGCGGCGGTCATCTTGGTTGATTACCCTGGATTTAATCTACGCCTGGCGAAAGAACTTAAAAAACGAAACGTTAAGGTGATTTACTACGTGAGCCCTCAAGTCTGGGCATGGAATGCCAAGCGTATCGAGCTTATTAAAAATGTGGTCGACAAAATGATTGTCTTCTTTAAATTTGAAGAAACGCTTTACACCCGCCACGGCTACAGCGTTGATTTTGTCGGACATCCCTTGATCGATCGCGTCAAAGTCAACACGGAAAAAAATACTTTCTTAAAAGAAATAGGCCTTTCTGATGTCTACCGCACTATAGGGCTTCTACCCGGCTCACGAGAAAAAGAAGTTCAAAAGATCTTCCCTATTATGCTTGCCGCCGCTCAACTTCTTTACCAAAGAAATCCAGAGCTTCAATTTCTCGCCTTTAGAGCTCCAACCATTGATCAAGACATCTTTGATCAATATATTAAGAAATTTTCTCTTCCAATAAAAATAGTTAGCGAAAAAACATACGATGGGATTAACGCTTGTGATTTCTGCCTTGTCGCTTCCGGCACCGCAACCCTTGAAACAGCGATTCTTATGAAGCCGATGATTGTCGTTTACAAAACATCACTTCTCACCTGGGCCCTGGCCAAAGCCTTAATCAAAATCCCCAACATCGGCCTTGTCAATATTGTTGCAGGAAAAAAAATTGTCCCCGAATGCGTTCAGCTTGACGCCACTCCACAGGCCATTGCCTATCAAGCCATTGGGTTGTTAAGCAGCGAAGAAAAAATGGAAGAAATACGACATACCCTTGGCGAAGTTAAGAATGCCCTCGGGACTCCTGGAGCAAGTGCCCGTGCTGCAGAAAAGATCCTTGCCTTTATCGCCTAAGGACTAAGGGTCTGCACTAAATTCTAAAGGGAATCAACGTATTAATCGGCTTAAAAAGTCCTTAGCTCAAAATAAGCCTAGTGGGGCTAAACCCGAGAAAGAATAAGATTTTTCATGTGGTTGATGAGGGCTTTAGGTTCTACCGGCTTTGTAATAAAATCATCCCAGCCCATATTGTACTTTTCCATGAGAGAATCTCGATAAGCTGTAACCATGATCACAAGACTATCCTGGATACAATCTTTTGCTTTTTCTTCATGGGAACGAATAGCTTTGAGAACTTGAAATCCATCCATTTCCGGCATCGTGACATCAAGCAAGATAAAATCAAAAGGGTTTTTTGCGCTAAAGGCTTTTTGATACAAATCAAAAGCCTCACAACCTGTTGAGGCGACCGAGCAATCAGCAAAATTCTTAAGGCCAGCTAGAAGAATTTCTTGATTTTCTATGTTGTCTTCAGCCACAAGAACTTTCCACATATTCTTTCCTCAAAACCAGTAACGTTCAAATTGTCTCTATTATAAACCTATGGAAATAAAATGGGGAATATTTTTGCGAGAAACTATTTTGGATATCCGACGGGCTGGGTCAGCATAATACGCTGAGTGGGCTTAAGGCTCATGGCCTTGGCCAAGGCCTCTTTGTCCATCCAGCCTAAAACAACCGTAGCCAGACCCTCCGAGGCGCAATAAAGATAAACATTTTGACTAATGTAACCAGTGTCCGTAGCTGAATAAAACATGGCTATTTCCTCGGGACCGCCTAATCGATCAAGGTTGGAAACAAAAATAAGGCCAATAGGCGCCTGTTGAACAAAATCTTGAATGCCGACAAGCGGTCGGATATCTTTAGGCAAAATAGGATCCAAGGCATGAGCTTTCGCATTGTATAAATAAAGACCTGTTTTCATCGCGACATAAACATCAATTTCCTGCGCATTCTTTGCCGAAGGCGCTGTGCGCATGCCTGAATCAGGACGATTGATGCCGGTAGCAGCCCAAAGAAGATTAGAAATCATTTGCAACGACAAATCATCTGCTTTAAATTCACGTGTTGATTTGCGTTCACTCAGGGCCTTCATTAAAGAAACGTTTAAGGCAAAATTCGGCTTTAGCAAGGAAATGGGCGATTGTGCTTCTTGAGCAGAAACTTTTTCAGACGCTGCCATGAAGACAACAGCGATAAAGGTTATGAGGCAAACTCTAAAAGATTTCATGTCATTTTTTCTCTATTGATAAACCCTCACGTAGTCAACTTCCATGCGCTGGGGAAAAATACTTGAATCAATGCCATGCCGTCCACCCCAAGAGCCTCCCACCGCAACATTTAGCAGCAAATAAAAATCTTTATTAAATGGCCAATAACGCCAATTGTTTTTTCGCTGAAAAACCGAAAAATATTTCTGGCCATCAACAAAAAAATCAATACGCTTTGCGGACCATTCAATGGCATAAACATGAAAAGCCTGCTCAGCATCAAAAACAGCTACCTTTTGAGTCTCAGGATTCCCTTTGCGGAAATTGTG
>JBAYLJ010000041.1:0-7718 GCA_041664145.1 Candidatus Omnitrophota bacterium
CCTTTAATTCACTTTGGCCATCCGCATCCATGGAAATAATAATATCCGGTTTGCATCGTAAAGAGGCCTTTAACCCCTTCCACATGGCATAGCCCAAGCCTTTTCCTTCGCCGATCACCACCGTCGCGCCTTTTTCTTTGGCGATACGCCGAGTCTCGTCCGTAGAGTCATCAGTGATCATGATCCCGACAAGCTCATGGCCGAGGCCCTTGACTTCCAGGCGTAGATCATCAATGACCTTGCCGATGCTGGCAGCTTCATTCTTCGTGGGGATGACAGCGCAGATCTTTTTTGACATTACTTCTCCTTGGCTAACAAAATGCGTGATAGTTTGGTTTATTTTTTATCTTTTGCGGCAGAGGAAAATATTTTAGATCAATGATGCAGCCCTTAAAAGCGGCTAATCCTTGAAGGGCTTTTGGATTTAATCGATACGGCCCCAGGATCAAAAGCTGCGATCCTTTGATGAGCGCTGCGGGATCTTTATAGACTTTAAGCAGCTGGAGCGTCGTATTTTTCTTCAGTTTCTCTAAAACGAACGCTGAATCGCAGACCATCAAGGCCTTGACCTTTTGATAAGAGGAAATCTTCAAAAGGCTCGCAAGGACTTTCAATAAAGGGCTTTCGCGAATATCATCCGTATCCGGCTTAAACGTTATACCTAAAAAACCGATCTTTGAGAACGCTTGAGACTGGATCAAGCTAATGAGCCGACTGATATGTTCGTCGTTGCTAGGCGCTATGCCGCTCACCAAGGGTGCCTTGATCCCCTTTTGAAGAAATAAAGAAGAAATGGCTCTGATCTCTTTAGGAAAACACGATCCTCCAAAAGCAAATCCAGGCCGAAGATAATAAGAAGAAACATTTAATGTTGTATCGCTTAAGAAAACATCGGCGAGCTCTTCGCTGTCGACGCCATAAGCCTTGCAAAGCGTGCCGATTTCATTGGCAAAGCTTACCTTAAGGGCGTGAAAACTATTGTTAGCATATTTGATCATTTCCGCTGTGCGGATGGCGACCTGTCTTAATTTCTTCTTAACTAAGAACGCCTTTTGGACGAACTTGGCGGTTCGAGGACTATAACAGCCCAAGACATTAAGGCTGGGGGAAGAAAAATCTTTTAAAGCAATACCTTCACGTAAAAATTCCGGATAAAAGCCAACGCCAAAATCTCGCCCGGCTTTTTTCCCGCTTTCAGCTTCTAAGATCGGAACTAAGATCTCCTGCGTTGTCCCAGGGGAAACAGTGCTGCGGATGATCACATCGTGCCAGCGCGAGGTTTTCTTTAAGGCCTGACCGATCGTCTTTAGGGTTGTCACCAGCTGGTGAAGGTCCACCTCGCCCGACGAAAGGCTTGGGGTTCCCACGCAAACAATAGACCCGTCTGATTTTCTGAACTCCTCAAGGTCAAGCTTCGTAACCGCAGACAATCTTCCCTTGGTTTTCTTTTTTAATGCTAAAGAAAGAAGTTCTTCAAGTCCAGGTTCAAAGATAGAAAGGCGTCCTCTTTGAAGATCCTTGACCTTACGCGCGATCAGTTCAATACCAATAACATCATGGCCCGCCTCAACAAGCTTAAGGGCCACGACATTGCCAACATAACCTAATCCAAAGACATTAATGTTCATAAATTTTTAATCCATCTCCGGGATCGGAAGATTTTTCGGATAATCAATAGTAAATGAATACCGAATTTCTTTCTTCTCTTTAGGCTTTAAAGAAAATTCCCAGAGCCAAACGCCCAGGCGGTCTTTCCAATTTTTCTCTAGCGGCTCAACGCTCACATCAAAGATCTTGATCTTGATGCGGTCATCCTGAGCCGTTGGCATGGCTTCAAAAAGTTTAACCTTGATGTCGCGTGTCTTATAATTTTCGACAATAAGTTTATACGTGTAAGTTATTTTATTATTTGGCGAACTGATGTTGGCAAACAAAGTCTTGTCGATTTCCTTTTTGATCATTTCGCGCTTGACCTTGACATTTTCATCAGCGCCTAGATAAAGATCAAAAGTTTCTCCGGGGCCGATATTATCAATGCTCGATTTTCCGATATAATCACCCTCGACGAACAAATTCACTTCGCCGGCTAAAAGATTTAGATCCTCTCTATTCATCACGCGGCTTCCCAAATAGGCTAACGCGGCTGCCTTGGGAAACGTTGCATACTCATAATCGGCCTTAAGTAGCTGAACCGTAATCGGGAATTTTCTTTCTGTTCCGTCGGAAGTCAGGACAACAGGGCGAGCTATTTTAAAAGTCACAGAAATACCTTTTTGAACAACATTAGCATAGCTGACCTCTGCCAGCGCTTGTGGTTCCGCAGGCGTCATAGAAACATCCTCCATGCGTGCCATATCGTTAGAATACGCCTCATACTGCACGGCTGATTTTGCGAGAAGCATCCTCTTAGACCTTCCGCCGCCAGTCACCATAGGTTCAATAGGTTTTACGATCCAGGGGTTCACATACGGCATGCTCCCACCTAAAAGCGGTTGGACAGTAGAGAGTGTCAATTCTACATTGGACCAATCTTCACCGGTATTTTGTTTGACCATGGCATAGCTGATCATTTCAACTTGTGCAGGACTAAACTCAGTCCGGGCATCATAGACCGGACGCCACTGCGGTCCAAAAACCATGTACGAGGCTTCGAGGGTAAATGATCCTGGCTTTTCACAAGCAAGCTCAACCTCGATAGAGCGCTTGGCTTTTTCACTCCCACCGCCGCGCAATTGATTAAGCTCACGCTGAACAACATCTCGTTCTTTGGCAATGCGTCTTACCTCAAGACGGATAACTTCCTCTTGATCGCTTAAGCCCTGAAGGCCTTTGCCGATAAAATCAGAAATGCCACCTAAGTCCTGCGCCGTCGGCATCTTGGTCATAATATCTTTAGGGATCTGCTGATTGGCCGCAGCCTTCACAGAAAGAATAAATTCTTTTTGCTGATTGAGCGCCGCACTTTTTGCATTTTGGATATTGGCTTGATCGTTTAGAGCTTCGATCTGCTCCTCAAGTTTTCTCACGCGTTCATCGGCAACAGCAGGCAGCTGCTGACTTTTAAAACTTGCGCCGTAAAGTTTGACCTTGGCTTGGCCTTGACCGGCAATCGAAAGAGAATTTTGATCGATCGCTGGGATAATATGATCAAAGACGATCGTGTGCTCGCCGGCCGATAGATTGACCTGAGCTTGGCGCGTGATGCGCGCAGAGCCGGGATAAACAGTGACTTGGGTTATTTTTGATCCTGAGGTAATGACTTCGGCGAAACTATAGGTAAAAGAAAGGGCAAGAAAAACAGCGATGAAAGAAAAAATAGAAATTCTACGCATACGATCCTCCTTAGGGTAAAGGGTTAGAACATAGACATATTAACAAATCAAGGAAGCACTGTCTATATTTTCGTCAAAGATAAGTCAGGGTTATCTATTAATATATATATTAAAAGAAGAAGGGCCCATTTTCTTTAGAAAATGGGCCCATATTTTAATACCTAAATTGCTTTCACCGACGGATCCTACGCCTTAACTTTTTTTACTTCATTCTTCTTCTTTGGCCGCATCTTGCCATATGTCTTTTGCCAAATTTTTCCCCGTTTTGTGCGCTTATCCCCTTTTCCCATAGGTATTCTTCCTTTCTTTAAGATCTTTAAGAACGATCATTTTTGCTCTTGTTGCAAGCTCTTTAAATACTCCCCAAGCTTTTTGGCATCCAGCTGCCGCCTATTGTCAAATTGTTTAGTCCATTCATCATACTCGATAGATTGTATTTGTCCATCTTTCATCATCAAAATAAAGATCTGATTAAGCATCAGATCTTTATACGTATCCTTAATAAAATAAATGGCCTTAAAGCCTTTAGCATCGTTTAACTCTTGACGAAGGATCAACAAATTGTTTTTCATCTGGTCGATACGTTCCTGCGTCAAGTCCCCTGCTTGAAGCGTGGCGGCTCTTTTTATGGAATCAGACGCTACCATGTACGATGTTTGATATAAGAAATTTACAAAGAGGAAAATACTTAAAAAGCCTACCGCAAAAATAATGCCGGAAAGCCATTGAATAAAAACTTTCCGCGAACCAAATAAGCCATAAGCAAGGCTTCCCAGGACCCAGCTAAGAAGAATAAAAATAACCCAAAGAACTTTTGAAATGATCTTTCGCTCCTTGGAAATAACGCAATCGATCATCATCCAAAGAGGAAAAACAAGGAAAAGAAAAAGCATAGCTAAAAATAATAAAAAAAGAAGCATAAGCCCTCCTGACAAGATTAAGTATTTTTACAGCATCACATTCTTTATTTCTTAACCAACGCCTTGTGATGTTCTTGCAACGACTTTGGTTCAGGGGTGCCTTTTTTCATCGCCGCGACCCCTTCTACCGTGGCTTGCGCTGCGGCCATCGACGTAACATAAGGAATTTTACGCTGGATCGCCATCATGCGGACATAGCTGTCATCATGCTTACCCTCACGTCCGACCGGTGTATTAATGATCAACTGCAGCTGATTATTTTTGATCGCATCCGCGAGATTAGGCCGGCCTTCATGAAGCTTCTGAATATGCGTATTGGCAATATTATTTTTATTTAAAAATTCACTTGTCCCTGCGGTCGCATAGATCTTAAAGCCGAGCTTAACGATCTCTTTCGCGATGGGCAAAAGCATTTTTTTATCTTTTTGGGCGATCGTCAAAAGTACATTGCCCTCTAAGGGCAACTTTGTCCCCGCGGCTTCTTGTGCCTTGGAAAACGCAGCCCCAAAGGTATCTCCGATACCCATGACCTCGCCAGTCGCGCGCATTTCTGGGCCCAAAAGAGGATCCACTTCCGGGAACATGTTAAAAGGGAACACAGCTTCTTTAACGCCAAAAAACGGAGCCTTGATATTCTTAATTTCTGGAAAATCTTTTAACTTTTTCCCCAGCATTAAAAATGTCGCGATGCGCGCAATCGCAACACCCATTACCTTAGAAACAACCGGCACGGTGCGTGAGGCGCGAGGATTGGCTTCAAGAATATACAGCTTGTCGTTACAGATCGCATACTGGATATTAATGATCCCAACAACTTTTAATTCTTTGGCAATAATATCGGTACATTTTCGGATCTCTTCTAAGTGCTTAGAGCTAATATTACGGCTTGGGATCGAGCAGGCCGAGTCGCCTGAATGCACGCCAGCCCATTCAATATGCTCCATGACCGTCGGAATAAAAGTTTCTGTTCCATCACAAAGAGCATCCACTTCGCACTCCAAGGCTTGTTCGAGGAACCGGTCGATCAACATCGGATGCTCAGGGCTTACCTTGATCGCTTCAACAGCATATTTTCGAAGCATCTGCTCATCGTAAATAATTTCCATGCCGCGGCCGCCTAAAACAAACGAGGGGCGGACCATCAAAGGATACCCAATTTTCTGAGCGATCCCTAGGGCCTCTTCCAAAGAACGCGCAATCCCGCTTTCTGGCTGTAAAATACCTACATCGATCATTTTCTGACGAAACAATTCCCGGTCTTCGGCAAAGGCAATACTTTCCGGCGTTGTTCCAAGGATCTTGACCCCATTTTCTTTTAATTGTGCCGCGATATTAAGGGGCGTCTGTCCACCAAACTGCACAATAACGCCTTCAGGCTTTTCTTTTTCATAAATGGTGAGAACATCCTCAACGGTCAAAGGCTCAAAATAAAGCTTATCGGAGGTGTCATAATCGGTCGATACTGTTTCTGGATTACAATTGATCATGATCGTTTCATACCCTGCTTCGCGTAGCGCAAAAGCCGCATGTACACATGTGTAATCAAACTCAATACCTTGTCCGATACGATTTGGCCCACCACCTAAAATCATAATCTTTTTATTGCTCGAAACCTTGACCTCATCTTTACCAGGACTATAGGTCGAATAATAATACGCGGCATTAAGAACACCACTTACGGGCACGGCTTCATAACGCGCGATCTTCCCAAGCTTCAAGCGACGGGCCCGCACGTCTTTTTCCTTGATCAAAAAAAGTCCGGCTAAATAGCGATCAGAAAAACCCCATTCCTTGGCCTTCAGAAGATCTTTATCGGAAAGCTTCTGCCATGAAGTCTTGATCATTGTTTCTTCAAAATCAACCAGATCTTTCATTTCATTAATAAACCACTCGCCAATATGCGTCATCGTATGGAGCTCTGCGATGCTCATCCCCTGACGCAGGGCTTCGTACATTAAAAAGATACGTTCACTCGACGGAGCATGAAGCTTTTCACGCAATTGGTCCACCGAAAGAGTCTTAAAATTCTTGGCCCCGCCTAAACCGTAACGGCTAGTTTCTAGCGATCGAATGGCCTTTTGGAAAGCTTCTTTAAACGTTTTCCCAATACTCATAACCTCGCCAACCGCCTTCATCTGCGTTCCTAAAATGTCCTTAGCTTGAGGAAATTTCTCAAAGGCCCAGCGAGCAAATTTAATCACCACATAGTCACCACTTGGCGTATATTTCTCAAGGCTGCCATCACGCCAATAAGGAATTTCGTCCATAGTGAAACCAGCGGCCAAACGCGTCGAGACCATGGCGATCGGAAAGCCTGTAGCCTTCGAAGCAAGGGCCGAAGAACGCGATGTGCGCGGATTGATCTCAATGACCACAAGGCGTCCATCTTTTTTATTATGAGCAAATTGAACATTGGTTCCGCCCACCACGCCGATCGCATCAACAATTTTATATGAAAAATCCTGCATCTTCTTTTGCAATGCCACAGGAACAGTCAGCATAGGGGCTGCACAAAAGCTATCGCCGGTATGCACACCCATGGCATCAATATTTTCAATAAAACACACTGTAATTTTCTGATTCTTATCATCACGCACAACTTCAAGTTCAAGCTCTTCCCATCCAACCACCGCCTCTTCGATCAAAACCTGATGCACAATACTCACCGTAAGTCCGCGTAAAGCGATGGTGCGCAATTCCTCGACATTATAGGCAATGCCTCCGCCGGTTCCACCCATGGTATATGCCGGACGAACAACAACCGGATAACCGATCGTTTGCGCGATCGCCTCTGCCGCTTCGACAGATTCTGCAATTTCTGACTTTGGCACCGGAATGCCAAGCCTTTTCATGGTTGCCTTAAAGATCTCTCGGTCTTCCCCGCGCTCAATGGCATCAGCCTTGACGCCAATGATCTGAACTCCATACTTTTCCAGGATCCCGGCTTTATATAAACTCGACGACAAATTAAGCCCTGTTTGCCCGCCAAGATTAGGCAGCAGCGCATCCGGCCGCTCCTTGGCAATAATTCTCTCTAGCGACTCAAGGGTCAAAGGCTCAATATAAGTTTTATCCGCCATCTCAGGGTCTGTCATGATGGTGGCTGGATTCGAGTTCACAAGCACAACTTCATAACCTTCTTTCCGCAGTGCCTTACAAGCCTGCGTACCCGAATAATCAAATTCACATGCTTGGCCGATGATGATAGGGCCTGAACCGATGATCAAAATTTTATTAATGTCATTACGCCTTGGCATAACAATCCTTTCTTATAAAAAATAATAGAAAAATGATTTTTAATGGATGAAGAAGTCGTAGTTTCTGGGAAGGTTTTACGCACACGCTCTTTTATGCTCCAAATTTTGAATTAATGCATTGTAGCATAAACTAAAATATGCACAAATTTAAAAGATAAAATTACAAAATGGCTTTTTAGAAACCTATCGGCAGCCGCGCCTGCGTGATC
>JBAYLJ010000042.1:0-7615 GCA_041664145.1 Candidatus Omnitrophota bacterium
GTGCCCTTGCCAAATGATGCACGGATGGAAAACGCTTGATCCATCGTTTGTAATAAGGAATAACGGTATTGACCGTTGTTTGCTGAAGCATGATCTCCGAGACCCAGATCTTATAGGGATCCTGGGTCTCCCGCCAAGGAAGGCTTCGCTTATTTGTTTCAAACCACGAAATAAGTTTTTGAGCAAAAGAAGATGTATTCATAGTTAAGAGGCGACGGTCAGAATAGGTATCGACGAACGACGGACGAAAACTTCTTCGCCGTAGGAAAAAGGGATCTTGAAATGCGCACCATCAACATAAATAACGCCTTTACGCATCATAGATCGTATCTTAAGCGATGGATTCAAAGAAAGGACAGAGCCTTTTAGGCGATATTGATTTAAATTTTTATAATACAGCTCACGCGGACGATACTGAAGGCTTGTACTCGTATCTTTCAAAATTGTTCCACCTGAAGAATGGATCGCTCCCGTCGAACCGCTCGCCGTTGAAATCCAAAGCCCAGAGCTGCGTTGCTCTTCTTCTCTCTTGCCGATCGTCAAAACATAACGGCTCATGGCGCCAGGATTGACATCACATATCAAAATATCATTTAAGACAAGAAAAGCCTTTTCTTGCTTCTTTATTTTTAAAGAAAAACGTGTCAGGCGCTTTGTCTTGGCCTTCCCAGATAAAATAGCGAAAAAAACCTTCCTAAAATTCTTTTCTGTGGCCGCACAAAAATTGCCAATGCTTCGCGCAGGGTTTGAGTTGACACCTAAAATCATTTGACTGGAAAGCTGACGCGCGGCCTGCAAAAAAGTACCATCCCCGCCAACGGTAATGACAAGGTCATAGCGACCATAAGGAATATGCGTTTTACGATTGCTCACGCGGTAACGAATACGGTAGTGATCAAGAACACGCTTGACCTCTCTAAGCGTTTTTTGATGAGCAGCGTGCATCTCTTTAAAACGTAAGAGATCCTCGCGAGAAAAAAACATCTTTTTCCGCCTTTGTGAACCAGACTTGTCCAGAAAACAAAACTCATAAAATGTTTTTTTATTGACCACGATGACATTAGAGATACGCATTAAAGCTCCTTGACGAATATCATTTTATGATTTAATTCTTTATAAGAAGAAAAAACTTTATCAGCTTTTTTTAAGTAGCTGCGCGGCAAAGATGTTTCAAGCGCTAGGCATCGCAAGCGTGCACGTTTTGCCGATAAAACACCTAAAGGCGCATTTTCCAAAACAATCGCCTCCTTAGGCTTTAACTTTAAAAGCTTAAGAGCTTTTTGAAATGGCTCAGGATGGGGCTTACCATGTTTAACATCGCAGCCCGTGATGACAACTTCAAACATCCCGCGAAGACTTTTAGGTAAAATCTTTTGAACCTCATGAAAAGATGTTCCTGTTACAAGCGCCAAACGAAAACCTTTCTTATAAAGATCTTGCACAAAACTTCTGGCTCCGCTAATGAAGCGTTTCTTGAAAATTATTTTAAACAAAGCCTCCTTTTGATCTAAAAGGCTCTGGGCTGTTAGACGGTTGATCACAATACCTTTGTCTTTGCACATGCCTAGAATGCTTGCGATTCCTCTTTGACCTTCACGTTTGTAGACATCAAGCCGCATGACGTTCACGTGAACAGTCTTAAAAATTTTCTTCCAAGCAAAATAATGATATCGCATAGTATCGGTAATGACACCATCCATATCAAAAATAACAGCCTTTGTGCAAATCTTTTCTTTTGTTGGCATAAAAAACCACCTTTCGACGACAATATCTTAATTAGTATATAGTTATATTTACGATAATCAAGTTGAAAGATAAAAAACCTATGTTATAATTGTACTGTAGGTTAAGGCAAAAGTATGAAAAAAATAAAGCTTATCTTAGCAACACTTCTATTTTTACTGCTCGCAATCTCCCCTCTTTTCGCCAACAATGCTACGATTACAAGCATTTATCCAACGGGAAGAGATGCAACAGCAGGAACAATGAATTTCTCTACTACCCTTTCATGGAACAATGCGTGGAATGGTGGTGTCAATCATGATGCCCTTTGGGTTTTTATGAAATATTACGACCCCGCAACCAGCACATGGAAACATGCCATGATGTCAACGAGCGGATTAAATCCAACAGGATATACAAAAACCCCCAGCGGATACGATATTATTGTCCCCGAAGATAAAACAGGTTTCTTATTACGTCTTAGCAAGAGCGCAGCAGGAGGCGGATCCCAGGCACAAACCGCCTCGACAACTGTCAGCTTCAAATGGGACTATGGTTCTTCAGGTGTTAATCCTGATCAAGTCGCAAACTTTAAACTTTTTGCTATTGAAATGGTTTATATTCCTGAGGGGTCTTTTGCTGCTGGAGATTTAGCAGCTGTCTCTTCCTCTACGCCGCCCTCACCGATGTCATCTGCTGCCCTTACAATGTACTTTACAGAAATGAGTAGTAGCGGCAGCTACACGCGATGGCATGCTTCGCCATGGAAAATTAAATCTGAAGCTCCCATCTCAGTTCCCGGCTATACACCTGGACGAAATGACATCATTGCTCCTACTGATCCAGCTTACGCATACAATTCGGCTGGCAATCCTGATGAGAATGCTTCCGGAGCTGCTTTTACAGTATCCAGCCAATTTCCCAAAGGCTACAAAGCCTTTTATTTGATGAAGCATGAAATATCTCAAGGCCTTTATCGCGACTTCTTAAACACGCTGACCAATACAACTGCAGGAGCTCATTGCGCTGCCGTAGCCGTTGGGACTGGTCGATTTTGCGATTCAGCAGCTAGCAAAGCTCCTGTTATTCAGCAAAACGTCCTATACATTAATGCTACTCCAACATTTGGCGCTGACGCAAACGATAATGGAACGCCAAACGAAGCAGCTGATGGTGAATGGGTAGCTATGAATTTTATGGCCTGGAAAGATTTAGCAGCCTTTCTTGATTGGGCGGCTCTTCGACCGATGACAGAACTTGAATACGAGAAAGCGGCACGCGGACCATCGACGGCTCTCCCGATTGCTAACGAATATCCATGGGGCAACGCCAATTCCTATGCCCCCGCAACAACCATTTATAATGTAGATGCGGCTAACGCTTCTGTGAATCAAGGAAATAATAATAACGCCGCCGTTACCATGGGTTATCCTTTCCGCGTTGGAATCTTTGCCACGGGATCTGCAACACGAATAACCTCTGGGGCTGGATATTATGGAAATTTCGATTTGGCTGGAAATGTTGCTGAAATGACTGTCACCATCGGCACCCCCGAAGGACGAATATTTCAAGGCTCTCATGGCGACGGGTTTCTGACAAGCGCAGGACAAGCGGAAAACCTTGACTGGCCAAGCTCTTCAGCTCTTGGAGCCGGTAATCGAGGAGGAAGCTTTGCGACAAGCGCATCGCGTCTTTATATTTCGGATAGATTTACTGCCTGTTCAAGCTCTGCAGTTGTTAATCGGACTAGTTCTAACGGTGGCCGCGGGGTAAGAACAGCGCCAAGCTTTGCTGCTCCATAACACATCTGCTACAAAAATCACGCCTTAAAAAAATCTAAACCATTTTCCTTAAGAAATAAAATCCTAAGATAAGTAATGCTGTAATCCCAAAGGTGAGCCATCCAAAATAGTCATCAATAAATTTCTTTGCCTTTTCCCCGAAGAAATAAAACACTGCCGCGACCATAAAAAAGCGAAGCGATCGACCGATCACCGATGCAATAAAAAATCCTAAAAGATTCACGGAGCAGACTCCCCCAGTGATAGTAAACACCTTATAAGGAATGGGCGTAAATGCTGCGGCAAAAATAATCCAAAAGGAATATAAATTATATTTTGCACTTACAAGATCAAAAAGTCCTTGGCTGAAAATATGCGGGATAAAGAACCCCTTGACGGCAACCCATAAATAATAACCAATGAAATAACCAAAAAGTCCTCCTAAGACCGAGAAAATTGAACACACTAAAGCATAAAAAAATGCTTTTTTTGGCTTGGCAAGCCCCATGGCGATCAAAAGAACATCCGGAGGAATAATAAAACAGCTTGCTTCTGCAAAGGCAAGCACGCTCAAAGCAAAAAGTGCATATGGTTTGGCCGCAAAGCTAATCACCCAGTCATAAAGTCGACGCATAAAATTAAAAATTATTTTCATCTGAATCCTTTTTTTGTATTATTTAAAAATCATTATCACCATTGTCTTTGCGACAAACAAAGAATGCAATCGTTTTCTTATGATTTTTCTTTAAGACGATCCATGGCGTTGGCAAGGTGATACGCGACAACGCCGAAAGCCACCGATACATTGAGCGAGTTCTTTACCCCACGCATTTCAATCTCAATAGCGCAATCACAAAGTTCTAAAAGTTCATCAGAAACTCCAGAGATCTCATTACCCAGAACTAAACAGATAGGTGCTTGCGGAATAAAATGCTGATAAGGAATACTGTTGTGCATTTGTTCAAGCAAAACAATTTTGTACCCTTCTGATTTTAGCTTGCGAATCACAAAAAGCGCATCTTCGCAATGTTCCCAGATGACTCTTTCCTCTGCGCCAAGGGCAGTTTTTGTAATCATGGCATTGGACGGATGCCCTGTAATCCCGCAGAGCCATAACTTTTCAACTCCCGCACCATCTGCGGTGCGGAAAATAGAACCTACATTATAAAGACTACGGATATTATTAAGAACAGCGCAAAAAGGCAATCGCGGATGGACCTGCTTTTCTTTCTGGCGCAGAATAATCTCTTGATGGGTAAACTTTTTCATCGTGAGAATTGACAACCACAATATTCTTGCATATAAAAACCTTCCGCTTTGGCGACTTTGTACATACGCTCTGAGCCACCTTTTTTTCGCCAATTGTAATCCCAATACACAAGACCTGGGTATTCTTGCGCAATAGTATGGCCTAGAGACGTAATAAGATCGAAATTTTTATACCTGGAGATCCCTAGGGTTGTCGTAAAAACGTTGAATCCATGCTCAAGACAATAGAGCGCTGTTCTTTTAAGTCTTAAAGCAAAACATTTTGTGCAGCGCTTGCCACCCTCAGGTTCATCTTCCAATCCCTTGATCGCCAAGAGCCATTTTTCCCGGTCGTAATCTGCATCAATAAAAGAGATATTTTTACGCATTGCAAAATTTACAACTTCTTTTTTACGATTGGCATATTCCTCTTCTGGATCAATGTTGGGATTGTAAAAAAAGAGCGTTGGCGTAACAGACGAAGCCATCATGGTTTCAACGATATCACCCGCACAAGGCGCACAGCAACAATGCAAAAGCACCTTCGGCCTATCAACGGGAAGCACAAGCTTTGCGCGAACAAGGTCTAAATTTTGCATAAAAACTTAATGAGTGCCTTGGAGATTGTTGTGACTTGCGATAACGCGCCACTTACCTTTTTCTTTTTTCCAAGTCATGGTGTAGCGACGAATAGAGCTGTTTCCTGCGCTTGCATCATTTTTGGTAATCGTAAAAAGATAGTACTGCACAATCGCGATATCATCATGAATAATGATATGCTGAGGCTTAAGGGCGTGAATAAGAAATACGGTGCTCTTGGACCAGAAACCAACCCATTCTTTGAGCCAACCATAATCAACCGGGTATGGGCTTTCGTGGCCAAAACCTACAAAGGAAGGGTGAATATATTTAATAAAATCATTAGCCTTGCCCTTAACAAGACAATTCCAATGAGCTTCAACAACCTTCCAGATCTCTTTTTGTTCCTTGGACCATTCTTTAGATAATGAAATAAAAGTTTCCATGTTATCCTTTCGGTAAATTGATTACAGCGATTTTAAATGATTTTGAGAAAAATTTCCACTAAATTATTGTCCCGATAATCGCTTGGCTACAGAAACCGCTTCAACGCCATCTTTAGAATACTCTGCGCCGAGACTTTTGGCATATTCCCTCGTCACAACAGCGCCACCTAGCATAAATCGACACTTAAGATTTTTACTCTTTGCAAGACTGATCACCTGCGGCATATTGACCATGGTTGTCGTCATAAGAGCGGAAAGCGCAACGATGGGGCTGGGATGCTTCTTGATCTCGTTTAAGATCCTCGTTGAGGAAACATCTTTACCAAGATCCACAACAGAAAATCCATGATTTTTTAGCATCAGCGCAACAATGTTTTTTCCGATATCATGGATATCGCCTTTGACCGTCGCCAAGATGACAACGGTTTTCTTCATCTGGGTCATCGGATTCTTCGCAAGCTTTGGTTCTAAATAATCAAACGCGATTTTCATGGCCTCGGCGCTTGCCACAAGCTGAGGAAGAAAATAACGCTTTTGTTCAAAAAATTCTCCAACCCTATTGATAGCGGGGATCATCATTTGATGGATCATCGCCTCCGGCGCAAAACCTTCTTTTTCAGCCAACCTTATAAAATCTTTGATCTGTTCACGATTGCCATCCAAGACAGCATTAAAAATTAATTCCTTAGGCGATGAAGTTTCGCGCATTTCATTCTTCGCTTGCTTTTCTTCTTTGTTGCAATAGGCAATGAATCCCCTGGCTTCTTTATCTTTATTTAAAAGAACATCCTCAGCTTTTTTATTTCTTACATCTCTTAGATGTCCTGGATTCGCGATCGCCAAAGAAAGGCCCTGTTGTTTAAGTAAATAAAGGAATGTCGAATTGATCAGTGAGCGCTGCGGGAGCCCAAAAGAAACATTCGAAAGCCCGACGACTGTATTGCATCTTAAATCATGCGAGCACCAACGAACGGTTCTTAAAGTTTCCAAAGCAGAGTTGGGAAGCGACGACACTGCCATGACCAGGGCGTCGATGACAATATCAGACTTTGTAAATCCGTACTTCTTTGCCGCGTTTACAAGAAAAGAGATAACCTTTTTCCGCTGGGCAAAAGTTTTTGGAACACCCTGACGACTGACAGGCAAGGCAACAAACATCGCGCCATAAATTGAAGCGACTTTTAAAAGAGCGTGCATCTTATTTTCTGCAGAAATTGAATTGATAAGGGCGCGGCCTGGATAAACGCGCAATGCCTTTTCAACGGCAACAATATCAGAAGAATCAATAACCAAGGGAAGTGATGAAGAAACTGATAGCACGCCTAAAACATACGGCAAGGATTTCTTTTCCTCAACACCTGGCGCTCCGACATTAACGTCAAGAAGCTCTGCCTTGTCAAATTCTTGCATCTTAGCAAGCTCTCGAACAAGGGATGTTTTTTCATCTAAAAGTTCCTGATGCAAAGCCTTGCGCCTTGTTGGATTAATACATTCTCCGATGATGACAGCTTTCTTACGATCTTCAAGAATAACATGCGCTCTTGCCGATGTCAGTGCGCTCAACGATGTTCTTTGAACGGCCTTAGGCTTTAAAGATACTAACGCGTCTTTTAATGCCCTGATATGATCTGGCGTTGTTCCACAGCATCCGCCGATCATATTCGCGCCATGTTTTGTAATATCTTTAGCGTAATGAGCAAACTTTTTCGGATCCATATCAAAGAATGTGCAACCATTTTTTAACTGCGGTAGGCCAGCATTTGGTTTTGCCACAAGAGGTGCCGTTGCGAAAGGCTTCATGGCTTTGATAAAAGCAACCATTTCCTTAGGACCTGCAGA
>JBAYLJ010000043.1:0-7443 GCA_041664145.1 Candidatus Omnitrophota bacterium
AGATCGGCCTTTTAAAGATGGATTTTCTAGGGCTTAAAACGCTCACCGTTATTGATAAAACGGTCAAGCTTGTGAAGGCGATCAAGAATATTGATATTAATATTGAAACCCTAAAGCTAGACGATAAAAATACGTATGATCTTTTAGGGCAGGCCAATAGCTTTGGTATCTTCCAGTTGGAAAGTTCTGGGATGCGTGATCTCTTAAAGCGTATCAAGCCTACCCAGCTCGAGGATCTTATTTCCATTTTAGCTCTTTATCGTCCAGGGCCGATCGGAAGTGGGATGCTTGAGGATTATATCCGCCGCAAACGCGAAGGCCAGCAGATTCGCTACGAGCATCCCAAGCTTGAGCCGATCCTCAAGGAAACCTATGGGATCATTATTTTTCAAGAGCAGGTTATGATGATCGCAAGTATTTTAGCCGGTTTTACCATGGCTCAGGCCGACGGCTTGCGAAGCGCGATGAGCAAGAAAAAACCTGAAGTTATGGACAAGATGCGCGTGGCTTTTGTTTCGGGCTGTCTTAAGGCGTCAAGCATTAAAGAAAGTTTAGCCAACCGTATTTTTGATCTGATCGATTATTTTGCCGGCTATGGTTTTAACCGCAGCCACTCGGCGGCCTACGCCCTTATTTCGTATCGAACGGCGTATCTGAAAGCTAATTTTCCAACTGAGTTTATGTGCGCGCTTCTCACCAGTGAAAAAGATAATACAGACAAGATCGTGGAATACGTTAAAGAATCTCAGGCCATGGGGATCCAAATTTTGCCTCCTGATATTAATGCGAGCAAGCTTGAGTTTAGCTTTGACGGCGATAAAATCATTCGCTTTGGGCTTATTGCTGTTAAGAACATTGGCGCTGCGGCCATCGATTCTATTTTAGAAAAAAGAGCTGACGGGCCATTTTTAAATATTTTTGATTTTTGTAAGCGCGTTGACCTAAGAACCGTTAATCATAAAGCCATGGAAAGCTTGATCCGCTGCGGCGCGATGGATTCTTTCGGGTGTCGACGTTCACAGCTAATGGATATTTTGGGCAAGGCCCTTGAAACGGGTGTTCGATTGCAAAAAGAGCGCAGTGCCGGTCAATTTTCTTTTTTTGACATGCAGGACAGCAAAGGATTTGAGAAAGAAGCTGAAAATTATGCGAACATTGAAGAATGGCCCAAGATGAAGGTTTTGTCTGACGAGAAAGAACTGCTAGGGTTTTATATTACGGGGCATCCCTTAACGCATTACAGGGTTGAGATCAAAGAGTTTACGGATTATTCAACCAAAGAATTGTACCAGGCGAGCGAAAATCAAGAAGTGAAGCTGATCGGCCTTATTAATCATATCAAGCTCACAACGACGCGCAGGACCGGAGAGCGTATGGCGATCTTGAAGTTTGAGGACATGGAAGGGGAGATCGAGGTTATTGTTTTTCCGTCGACTTATCCTGAGGTTGCTCCTTATCTCAAGGACGGTGCTGTTGTTGCCTTGAGAGGCCGCGTGAGTTTGCGCGAAGAACAGCCTAAAATTATCGCGACTGAAATTCGCAGCCTTAAAGAAACTTATCAGCTGATAAAGAATATTAGTGTTGATCTCTCCGGGGTTGACGAAAAGGGGCTGGAGACCTTAAAGGAGCGCCTTTTGCACTTTCCAGGAAAAGTCCCCGTTTTCTTGCATTTAAATACAAATGCACATAAAAGTGTCCAGATCTTGGTGGGGGACAATCTTTATGTTGAACCTAGCGAGATTTTGATCGATAATCTTAAAGATTTGCTGGGTGAAGATAAGATTTCTTTGAAGATCTAATTTTAACTTGACACCATAACTTCTTGTTGATACTATGTTTACAACTTGGAGGTAAAATTAATGACCAAGAAAGATATTGTCCTAAAAATTACAGATACAACCGGCATTAAGCAGGTTGATGTCAAAAAAGTTGTCCAAAAGACGTTTGATGCCATCATTGATAGCCTCATTCGCTCTGAAAAGGTCGAACTTCGTAATTTTGGGGTATTTAAAATTAAAGAACGCAAAGCTCGCTTTGGCCGTAATCCTCGAACCGGAGAGGGCGTTGCTGTTCCTCCTAGAAAAGTCGTTGTTTTCAAGCCAGGCTTGGAAATGAAGACAAGGATTAAGTAAATCCTCGGCATTTCATATAAATTTGTATATTAATATAAAGGGCGGAGTTTTACTCCGCCCTTATCCCTATCAAACGAAGAAAAGATTATGGAAAAGAATAAATTTTCTCTCCCTCGCGGAACAGCAGATATTTTGCCGGAAAATATAGCATTATGGCAAGCGATCGAGTCTAAGGCGCGAGAAATCCTAAAGAATTATAATTATAAGGAGATCCGTACTCCGCTTTTTGAGGAAACAGACCTTTTTGCCAGATCCATGGGGCAGACAAGCGACGTTGTCCAAAAACAGATGTTGACGCTTCAACCCAATCAGCGTGAAGGGGAAACCGGCCAATCCGCCAAGATGTTTTCTTTAAGGCCGGAAGGCACCGCCTCGATCGTTCGTTCGTATATTGAAAATAATTTTGATAAAAAAGAATCGTTAACAAAGCTTTTTTATATCGGGCCGATGTTCCGAGGGGAAAGGCCACAAAAAGGGCGTTTACGACAATTTCATCAAATTGGCGTTGAGGCCATTGGCCCCAACAGCGCATCGCCTTTTTTAGATGCGGAAATGATCGCCTTAAGCATCGACCTTTTAAAGGCTTTTGACATCAAGGACTATACGCTTAAAATAAATAGCCTTGGGTCGGCAGAGGACAAAAAGCTTTTTTCACAGAAACTCCGCGATCTTATTTCAAAAGACAAGTCACAATTGTGTCCGACATGCCAAGAGCGTCTGGATCGTAATGTTTTTCGCATCCTTGACTGCAAAAGTAAGGAGTGCCGAGCGATCGTGAGCGGCCTTAATCTGGGGACATCTTTTCTATCTGAGGAAAGTCAAAAATATTATACGCAAGTTAAACAAGCCCTTAAAAGTTTAAAGGTAGCCTATCAAGAAGTTCCAACCCTCGTGCGAGGCCTGGATTATTATACCCAGACTGTTTTTGAAATCACGAGCACGAGCTTAGGCAGTCAAGACGCCCTAGGCGCTGGCGGCCGTTATGATGGGCTGATCGAAGAGCTTGGCGGGTCTAATGAGGTGGATGGCATAGGATTTTCTTTAGGGATCGAGCGCATTCTTTTAGCTCAGCAAGAGCCTTCGGCGGTAAAGAAAGATCAACCCCTTGATGTTTTTATTGTTACACTTGATGAGCCGCTTTTTGAAAAAGGATTTGGCCTTTTAAGTTTGTTAAGAGAAAAAAATATCGCCTGTGATATCAGCTACAAGGTGTCATCCTTAAAGAGCCAGATGCGTTTAGCGGATAAAATGGCGGCACGCTATGTTGTGCTTTTGGGCCAAGACGAAATGGCCAAGTCAGTTGTGACGCTTAAGAATATGGCAACAGGAGAGCAGACCCAAGTGCCTTTTGACCAGGTTGTCGAAGTTGTTAAAGGAAAGGTGTAATCCCGATTTCTCTTAATGAGAAAGATCGGAATTTATTTAAAATTATTTGCTCCGCAGTCTTCACTTCGTTCAGGTTGCGGAGTAAATTCGCACAGCTAACTTATGTTCGCTGCGCTCCATAAGATAGGTGCTCATTTATGCTAAGAACACATACATGTGGGGAGTTAAATAAAACGTATAAGGAACAAGAAGTTGTTTTGTGCGGTTGGGTGCACAAACGCCGCGATCACGGCAAGCTCATTTTTATTGATATCCGCGACCGTTACGGGATCACGCAGGTTGTTTTTGTTCCGTCGGTAAGCAAAGAAGCTCATACGATCGCGCAACAGCTTGGGCCCGAGTTTGTTGTAAAGATCACCGGCAAGGTCAATGTCCGCCCTGATAAAAATGCTAATCCGGATGTTCCTACCGGCGATATTGAGCTTTGTGCCACAGCCCTTGAAATTCTTAATCCTTCAGAGGTTCCTGTTTTTGAAATTGATAGCAGTGCCGCCGAACCAAACGAAGAGCTTCGCCTGGCTTATCGATATCTGGACATTCGTAAACAAAAAGTTTTAAACGCGCTTGTTGTGCGTCATAAACTTTGCGCGTGTATTCGGCAGTTTTTAAATCAGGAGAGTTTTACAGAAGTCGAAACACCTGTTTTGACCAAATCAACACCAGAAGGTGCTAGAGATTTCTTGGTGCCCTCACGCCTCAGTCCGGGAAGTTTCTTTGCCTTGCCCCAGTCGCCACAATTGTTCAAGCAGATCTTAATGGTTTCGGGACTTGATAAATATTATCAGATCGTTAAATGTTTTCGCGATGAAGACCTGCGCGCAGACCGTCAGCCAGAGTTTACACAGCTCGATATGGAGATGTCTTTCGTCGAAGAAGAGGATATTTTTGATCTGACCGAGAGATTATTTCAAAAGATCTTTAAAGAAATTATGAATATCGACCTTCCGATCCCTTTTCCTCGCATGACGCATCAGGAGGCGATGACCAAGTATAAAAGTGATAAGCCTGATATTCGCACCACCAAAGAAGGCTTTGCTTTTCTTTGGGTTGTGGATTTTCCTTTATTCAAATATAATGAAGAGGAAAAACGATGGGATAGCGAGCATCATCCCTTTACGTCCTTTTACGAGGAAGACGCGAAATTCTTTGAAACTAAGGAGCTCAACAAAATACGCTCGCGCGCCTACGACCTTGTCTTGAACGGGAACGAGATCGGCAGCGGTTCGATACGTATTCACAAACAAGATGTACAAAAGAAAATCTTTGATATAATAGGTTTTGACGAACAAGAGGCACAAAAGCGATTTGGATTTTTGTTAAAGGCCTTTCGTTATGGAGCGCCACCGCACGCCGGCGTGGCTTATGGAATTGATCGCCTGGTGACGATCCTTCTAGGGCTTGAGTCGATCCGTGATGTGATCGCGTTTCCAAAAACACAAAAAGGAAGCTGTCTATTGACAGAAGCTCCCTCTATCGTTGATCAGAAGCAATTAAAAGAATTAGGAATCGTTTCTTTAAAAAAGGAGGAAAGTAATGGGTAAGGGTATTATGAAGGTCGCTGGACTTTTGTTAGCGGTTCTTTTTATTTCAAGCTGTAGCATGAGATCTTATGTTCAGGACAAAGGACGCGTGGATCAGGATATGGTCGGTAACGCTGGATGTGTCCAGGGGAGCTGTCCGCAAGTTGACCGAACAGGTCTTCAGCAAACACGTAGGACCTATGTTCTAGAAATTGTGACGGGGCCTAAAAAGATCGAGGCGGCTCAATCGTCCTCCACAGAAGTTTCTTCAGGCGCGGAAGGATCTATTCCCGCGAGAGAAACGAATTTTGCGAGTACAAGAACGGTGTCCACTCAAACCGTGATCAGCCAGGAAGTTGCTATTGAGCCAACCTTTGTTGAGTACAAGATCGAAGAAGGCGATACGCTCCAAAAGATCTCAAAAAAGTTTTATGGGACGTATCAGCGATGGACTGAAATTTATGAGGCCAACAGAGATGTTCTTTCCACGCCCGATCGTATTAGGCCTGGAAAAATCATCAGGATCCCACAGAAATAGCCGGCCCTATGGAAAAAATCCTTAAACTCACAAGTAATCACGATCTCCAGCTTATTTTTGGTAAGCATGATCAAAATCTTAAGCTTATTGAGAGCGAGCTGGGGATCCAAATTTTTCGTACCCAAGACGGCTTACGTGTTGTTGGAAGCGAAGAAAAGATACAGAGAGCCTCCGGGCTTCTTGATTATCTTGCTGGCTTTGCCGAGAACGGCCAGGACGTCAAGCGTTATGATATTATCTACGCCTTAAAGCTTGCGGAGCCGGGCCAGGGAGTTGATTTTCAGAGATTATCAAAACGCAAGATCCCGGTTGCTGCAAAAAAAGGGTCTGTGGTCACCCCTAAGACCAAGGGGCAGGTAGAGTACGTTGAAACCATTAAGGCCAATGATATTGTTTTTGGGATCGGGCCTGCAGGAACAGGAAAAACGTATCTTGCCATGGCCATGGCCGTCAATGCTTTGCAAAAAGGATTAGTCAGGCGTATTATTCTTACTCGTCCAGCCATTGAAGCAGGGGAAAGCCTTGGGTTTTTGCCTGGTGATATGGTTGAAAAAGTTTCGCCGTATCTTCGCCCTCTCTATGATGCGCTTTACGACATGATCGAGGCTGAGCGCGTTGAACAATATGCAGAAAAAGGTATTATCGAAGTGGCCCCGCTTGCTTTTATGCGCGGACGCACTTTAAATGATGCCTTTGTTATCCTTGATGAGGCTCAAAATTGTACTTCCGATCAGATGAAGATGTTTTTAACCCGCTTAGGTTTTGATTCCAAGGCGGTCATTACAGGGGATGCGACACAAAGCGATCTTCCTTCAGGTGAAGAGCCTGGATTGATCTCCGCGGCAAGAATTTTAAAGAATGTTGAAGGGATCAAGTTTGTTTATCTCACAGGCGAGGATGTTGTTCGTCATGAGCTGGTTCAACGGATCATTGAGGCCTATGAAAAAGCGAATTCTAAATAACCTTCGTCTTTCCAATTTTTTTCTTGTTACCCTTTTGCTTCTCGCTCTTGGGTTTTTTTGTTATAGCTCAGGGCTGTCTTTGAGCATTCCTCTTTTTCTCGTCCTTCTTGGATTTTATCTTTGGTATCGAAAACGTATTGGCTATAAAATCTTTCTTGATTTTGGGCTTCTCCTTGCCCTCATTGTTTTTGTTGCCTATGCCTCTATCAAGTACATTGCCTTTCCTGCCTTTTTCATTCCTGTGGCCGCCATCGGTCTGCTTGTCATGCTTTTATATAATGATCTGCACCTGGCCTTTGTGATGTCTTTTGCCGCGAGCGTTTTGGCAGGATTTGTCCTGGGCAATCGCTTTGATCTCATGATCATTTATTTTATAGGAAGTTTGGTGGGTGCTTTTTCTGTGAAAGATGCCAGAACAAGAGGGGAGCTTATCAACGCTGGATTCATGATCAGCCTTTTCCAGGTTTTGTGTATCCTTCTTTTGTACCCTTACAAAGATTTTCTTTTAAGTAAGAATTTTCTTTTTAATTATTTTAGGCCGTTGTTCTTAAATGGTTTTCTTTCTGCCTTTATCGTGATGGCGACATTAAAAGTTTTTGAATATCTTTTTGGCGTGGTGACAAATTTTAGCCTTCTTGAATTATCAGATTTTAATCATCCTCTGCTGCGAAAAATGATCTTAGAAGCCCCTGGAACGTATCATCATAGTTTGCTTGTGGGCAATCTGGCCGAGGCTGCCGCTAATACGATCGGAGCCAATACGCTGTTGTGCCGCGTGGGGGCTTATTATCATGATATTGGAAAAATTGATAAGCCGGAGTATTTTACGGAAAATCAGATCTTTGAATCTAATAAACATGATGACCTTGAGCCGACCATGAGCCGGCTGGTTATTTTTAACCATG
>JBAYLJ010000044.1:0-7394 GCA_041664145.1 Candidatus Omnitrophota bacterium
CGTACCATCAATGGCATAAATTTTATCCGACCGCTTTTAGAAACAAATCGGTGCGCGATCGAAAAATTTTTGAAAAATAAAAAGATAAAATTTTATACGGATGTTTCCAATACTGACAAAACCTTTTTAAGAAACAAGATCCGTTTGGAGCTTTTGCCTATGCTCCAGAAAACATATAATCCAAATATTAAAAAAACATTGGTCCGTTTCTCACAAAGCATGTCCCTTGCCTATGATTACGTAAAAGACTCTGCTGCTTTTTTTCTTAACAAATGCATCTCTAAAAGAAAAACAGGCACACCGATCACCATTGACCTAAAGAAAGCCTCTTGTCTTCACCCGGCCGTTTTACGAGAAATGCTACGACTTGCCATTGAAAAGTTATTAGGACATACGCGAGGATTAACCTTTACCCATGTTGAAGCCGTTGAACATCTTCTAGGAAACCAGCCAAATGGTTCTATCGTCTTTTTACCTTACAAGCTAGTCGCCATAAAAAAAGATGGCTTCATTATTATTCAGAACACGTCAAAACGTCTCTTGATAAAACAAAAAAAGAGGCTATAATAGCTTAACTTTACAGAAAGATATCTCATGGATAACGAACCAAAAATAACAAATAAATTACGCTTTAAAAAAGGCCTCAAAAAACCACCAACAAAGAAAAATCAACCAGCTAATTTCTGGATATGGATTGGCCTTGCTTTTTTAGCCATGGTGCTCATGACCCAAAATAATGTCGGCAACGGGGTCGTGGCGTCCAAGGAAATTGCTTATAGCGAATTCTATAAACTCCTCAAAGACAATCCCAAAACAGCTTCCATCAAATCCTTGACGATGACGGATAACCAGCTGCAAGGAGCCTTGGGCGATGGGACAAAATTTACCGTAAACGTCCCCGCGGATGACAAGGCTATTCTTGATCTTGTGCGTGAAAACGTTAACGACTTTAAAGTTGTTGTGGCCAATACATTCTGGTCAAATCTTCTCTTTTCTCTTGGGCCTATTCTCATTCTTATCCTTTTTTTCTGGTTTCTCTCAAACCGCGGAGCTCAGATGGGGAACAAACTCTGGTCGTTTGGCAAGTCTCGCGCCCGCATGAATGATGGAAAGAACCTTAAAATTACCTTTAATGATGTTGCCGGTGTTGATGAGGCCAAAGAAGAACTTGAAGAAATTATTCAATTCCTTAAAGAGCCAAAAAAATTTGAACGCCTAGGAGGAAAAATCCCTAAAGGCGTTCTTTTGATCGGTCGGCCAGGAACAGGAAAAACGCTTCTCGCGAAAGCGGTTGCCGGCGAAGCCGATGTTCCTTTTTTCTCCTTAAGCGGTTCAGATTTCGTTGAAATGTTTGTCGGCGTTGGAGCCTCAAGAGTTCGTGATCTCTTTGATCAAGCACGCAAGGCCTCCAAGGTATCAGGGAAAGGGTGTATTATCTTTATCGATGAAATTGACGCGGTTGGACGACTTCGCTTTTCCGGTATCGGCGGAGGACATGACGAACGCGAGCAGACATTAAATGCTCTTCTTGTTGAGATGGATGGATTTGACACTCACGGAGGCCTCATCGTCATGGCCGCGACCAACCGACCAGACACTTTGGATCCAGCGCTTCTTCGCCCAGGACGTTTTGATCGACAGGTTGTTGTCCCACTTCCCGACATTGTTGGCCGTGAAGAAATCTTAAAAGTCCATACCCGCAACATTAAACTGTCCACCAACGTGGATTTGAAAAAAATTGCTCAGCAAACCGTTTATTTTTCTGGTGCAGATCTAGCAAACGCCTGCAATGAAGCTGCCTTGCTCGCCGCACGTAAAAATAAAGATGCCGTTGGGCAAGAAGAAATGCAAGCCGCCATTGAACGTGTCACCATGGGGCCTGAAAAAAAGAGCCATATTGTTTCCAAGAAAGAAAAAGAGATCACCGCTTATCATGAAGCCGGACACGCTATTCTTTCCTTGCTGGTCGCCGGTGCTGATCCGTTCACAAAGGTATCCATTATCCCTCGTGGCATGGCCGGAGGGTACACCATCACACCTCCCTTAGAAGACAAGCAAACCTGGAGTCGCAATGAACTTTTGGCTAAAATCATTGTTGCGTTAGGCGGGAGAGCCTCTGAGGAAATCTTTTTAAGTGATATTACAACCGGCGCCCAAAGCGATTTGCAGCAAGCAACGGGTATTGCGCGCGCCATGATCTGCGAATACGGCATGAGTGAAAAGCTAGGAACCCTTACTCTGGGACATCACCACGGTCAAATCTTTTTAGGCCGTGACATGATGGAAGAAAAAAACTACAGCGAAGCGACCGCCAAGTCTATTGACGAAGAGATCCGTAATTTTATTGACCACTCCTACACAGAAGCTAAAAAACTCCTAAACGCAAACAAAGAAAAAATAGAAACTCTCGTTGCCAAGCTTAAAGAAAAAGAAGTTTTAGATGTTGAAGAAACCAAGATACTGCTGGGAATGGATCCTGAACAAAAAGATGTTGTTGCAAAAAACTCTGATCTCCCGCCGATAGACGGCATTTCAGGATAATGTCTTTCTCCTCAAAAAATAAACAAAAAGTTTTGCCTTTTATACGACCGAAATTTACTCTTTCCGCTTGTGATCTAAATATCCCCTTAGGGGCACAAACAAAAATCATGGGGATCCTCAATATAACCCCAGATTCATTTAGTTCAGATGGACTCTTGTCAAGGCTTGGGAAAAATCCACAGGACCATGCACGTTATGGCCTAAAGCTTATTAAAGACGGTGCGGACATCCTTGACATCGGGGGAGAGTCAACTCGGCCAGGGTCAAGACCCATTTCCGCCGAAGAAGAAATCCGAAGGGTTGTTCCTGCTATTCGTCTTTTAGCTAAAAAAACAAAAATTCCCATTTCTATTGATACTTATAAACCTAAAGTAGCTCAACTCGCGCTTGAAGCCGGGGCTGTTATTGTCAACACGATCAGGGGAACAAGCCCAACAAAGGCATTATTAACCCTTGTTAAAGATTATCAGGCGGCGATCATTTTAATGCATAGCCGAAAAACTCCACGCATCATGCAAAAAAATATTTCTTATCAAGACCTTATAGCTGAAGTTATTGCTGAGCTTGATAAATCCGTGCGAAAATGCTTGGAAATAGGAATCAAATCAGATAAGATAATCATTGATCCTGGTATTGGGTTTGCCAAAACAGCAGGGCATAATTTTGAAATTATTAAACATTTAAAAGAATTCTCAGCCCTTAAAAAACCTATTTTGATAGGGACGTCGCGCAAATCTTTTATCGGAACAATCATTAACAAAGGCCCTTTAAATCGCCTTTGGGGAACCGCGGCAACAATTAGCGCCTGCATTCTAAACGGTGCTCATGTTGTCCGCGTGCACGATGTCAAGCAAATGTACGACGTTGTTCACGTAACAGATGCAGTTCTAAATTCAAACTAAACTATTTCTTATTATGCTATCAGCAATCCTAACATTCTGGAATTTCTCAAAACCCGCCATCGAGATCCTTATTCTCTGGGCCGTTTTTTATCAGATCCTTATTTTCTTTCAAAACACTAGAGCTTTTCAAGTCTTAAAAGGCCTCATCTATCTTTTGGTCGCATTCTTGATCTTCGAATTCCTTGAACTTCATACGCTAACGCTACTCTTACGCCACTTCTTTGCCATATCCGTTTTGGCTTTTCTGATCATTTTTCAGCAAGAAATCCGCCAAGGATTAGCTCGTCTTGGACAACAACACCTTTTTACCGCAAGCCTTGAAGAATCAGAAATGACCGCCATGATCGAAGAAATTACAGCCGCTACCCACAAACTTGCTCGAAGGAAAATAGGCTGCCTCATTGCTCTGGAAAAAGAAACAAAGCTTAAAACATACATTGACAGCGGAGTAGCCATCGATGGAAAGGTGAGCTCTGAGATCATGCAAAGCATCTTTGTCCCGACTTCGCCGCTCCATGACGGCGGCATTATCATTCGCAATGACCGCATTTTAGCCGCGGCATGCTTATTTCCACTATCTGAAAATATCAACTTAAGTAAAATTATAGGAACACGGCATCGCGCCGCTCTAGGATTAACCGAACAAACCGATGCCATCGCGGTGATGGTCTCCGAAGAAACCGGAAATATTTCCGTTGCCTCCCAAGGCCGATTTATTCCCATTGTCAATAAAGAAAATTTTTCACGTATCTTAAAAGACCTTTTAGTTGGTCAAAAAGAAAAATCATGAACAAATGGTTTACAGATAACCTCATATTAAAAATAATCGCGCTTGGCCTTGCGATTATTACTTGGGTTTATATCCAGGAAATCTTGCGTCACTATTAACCCCTAGAGAATCTTATGCCAAAACTCGGCGTTAACATAGACCATATCGCAACTCTTCGACAAGCCAGAGGGGAAAAGCATCCTGATCCTATTGTCGGGGCAAGGATCTGCGAACAAGCAGGGGCAAAGAGCATTGTTGCGCACTTAAGAGAAGATCGTCGACACATCAACGACAATGACATCAAAAGGCTGCGCAAAGTTGTGCAAACACGCTTCAATCTAGAGATGTCGATTAACGCAAAAATCGTTTCCATTGCTTCTTCGATCAAACCTGACCAGGCAACGCTTGTTCCTGAAAAACGTCAAGAACTCACCACGGAAGGAGGCCTTGACGTTATCAAATATTTCTCAAAAATAAAGAAAGCTGTTCGCACCCTTCAAAAATGTAAGATTTTAGTAAGCCTCTTTGTGGATCCCGAGAAAAATCAAATCGTCAAATCAAAACAAACAGGGGCACAGTCCATCGAGATTCATACAGGATCCTATGCGAATGCCACAACAAAACAAAAAAAACAGAAAGAACTAAAAAAAATTCGTTCTGCTGTTGATCTAGGAAATAAGCTTGGACTGATCGTTAATGCTGGCCATGGCTTAAATTATCACAACACAAAGGCGATTGCCGCCATAAAGGGCATCGAAGAACTTAATATTGGACATGCTATTATCGCCAGATCACTTTTTGTTGGCCTGCCAAAAGCTGTCCGTGAAATGATCAAAATGGTGAGAGCACAATGATTCTTGGGCAAGGAATAGACATTATCGAGGTAAGCCGCATCGCCAAAGCCGTGGAACGATGGGGTGATGATTTTTTAAAACATGTTTTCACTGATCAGGAAATCGCGTATGCTAAAAAACGCCGCTTTCCTGACCAGCATTTTGCGGCTCGCTTTGCGGCAAAGGAAGCCGTATTAAAAGCCATTGGAGAAAATGCGGACATCGGATGGAAAGATATCGAAATTATTAACCAACATAGCGGCAAGCCTTCCTGTATTTTTCATAATCGAAATTTTAATCAAAAAATATTAATTTCCATGTCGCACACAAAAGAATATGCGGTTGCCAGCGCTATTATTGAGACGTAATCCTCGATGCCATAAAAACAATTTCGGCCATGTTTTAGTGCTGGCCGGTTCAAAGCGCATGCTTGGGGCTGCTGCTTTGGTAAGCCAGGCGGCAATGCGTGCAGGCGCAGGCCTTGTCACGCTAGGGATCCCCGAAAGCCTTAACTTAGCTGCCCACAAAAAGATCTCATCTGTGATCATGACCTTGCCGTTAAGCGAGACGAAAGAAAAAAGCCTTTCTTCCAAGGCCTATCCCGCAATAAAAGAAGAACTGTCCCGCTATCAAGCCATCGCCATTGGCCCTGGATTGTCTCAAGATCAGTCAACAAGGAAACTTGTTTTAAAAATAATCTCTACGGTTAATAAACCGCTCATTATTGATGCCGATGCGCTTTCTGCCGTTGCAGAAGATCCATCCGTTCTTTGCGCAACACAAAGTATCAAGATCTTAACGCCGCACCCTGGAGAAATGAGCCGCCTCATTAAACGTTCCGTGCATTTTGTTGAAAACAATCGTGAAAAAGTTGCAAAAGATTTTGCCAAGAAATATCATTGCTTTATTGTCCTCAAAGGACATACAACCATTGTTGCCGCACCCAAAGGAAAAGTTTATTTAAATAAGACAGGAAACGTCGGTATGGCAACGGCGGGGAGCGGTGACGTCTTAACCGGAATCACAAGCGCATTCCTTGCGCAGAAAATTGATAGCTTTGAAGCTGCAAAGACCGCTGTTTTTATCCATGGAAAGGCAGGGGACATCGCCGCAAGCAAAAAAGGAAAAGTTTCTCTCTTAGCAACCGATATTATTGAAAACCTGTCGTCGGCATTTCAAAATTGCCAAGAAAATGATTTTCATGATATCAAATCATGATATACTTATGGTGAGGATGAAAAGGAGGCTTAAATGATCAATTTATGTAAAAAACAAAAAAATCTTAAGAACAATGGTTTTACGCTGCTTGAAATTGTGATCGTTATTATCATTGTCGCTATTCTAGCAGCTGTTGGAATTCCAAAATATACCGGGGCTGTTGAAAAAGCACGCGCTTCAGAAGGGACCTATATTTTAGGGACACTCCTATCTGCTCAAGAAAGATATTTTCTTGAAAATAACGTGTTTGCAAGTAACGTAGCAGATTTAGATGTTCAAATTCCATCACCAAAAAGTTTTAATGCACCGACGATTAGCGCAGGATGCGCAGCCGCCGCAACATGTGCGAGCATTAAACGTAATACTAACGCCTATACTCTTTCAATTAATCGCGATGGGGTAGTCTCTTGCGCTGCTTCTGGCATCCCAGCAAATTGTACCCTAGCTGGATTCTAAATTACTTTATTAAATAAATAAGCGCCTTTCCTTTAAGGAAAGGCGCTTTTCTTTTATCTCCCAACATCTCTTTTTTATAAATGTCTCTCAATAGGTGCGTGAACCTTTTCAAAAACAGGACTGACGTTCTGTCTCTCGCGGCCAAAACAAATACCCATGGTTTCATGCAAAGGAATAAGATCAAGATCAACATGACGTTGCTTAATCGCTTCTTTCGTTTCCATGTAGCGGATCTTGTTTCCGTTCACACCAACAACCGTAACGCCGTCGATCCCTCCGGATAGAAGAAGAACAGCAGCAGCTCCTGCCTCTTTACCAAAATTAGCATCAAACGCAGAGGAGCGTCCACAGCGAACCAGATGTCCCGGCATCACGGAACGAACCTCAGGAATTTCATAAAGACCTTCAACATACATTTTTTCTTTCTTCATAAATTCCTTGACCGAGGCATCTTGCTTAAAGCGCTTACTAAGCTCCTGACAAACAAACTTTCCAGCTCCGGCTAATTTTTTATGACCAAAGGCATCGACGCCAGCAGATTCATCGGTAAGCTCTTCGCCGTTTGAATTTTTTAATCCCTCCGCTACGATAATCAAATACGTACCTGCACGGACATCGCTCTGTTCAATACGCTTTGAAAAGCGCTTCTTAGCATGCTGATAAAGAATGTCAAAA
>JBAYLJ010000045.1:0-7358 GCA_041664145.1 Candidatus Omnitrophota bacterium
AAATAAAGAGCTTCTTCGCAGGCCGTGTCTCCTCCTCCAATCACGGCAAGGACTTTATTGCGGAAAATTGGCAATCCTCCATCGCAAACCGCGCACGCTGAAATTCCTTTTTGCCAAAATTGATCTTCGCCCTTAATACCAAGGCGCTTGGCTGTGGCTCCGGTTGCAATAATTAAAGCTTTGGTCTGAACAACGCTACCATCAACAAAAACTTTAAACGGCTTCGCCTGAAAGTCGACTTTTTCAACTGTTTTCGTTTCGATCCTAGATCCTGACACAATGGATTGTTTGCGCATTCGATCCATAAGTTCAAAACCAGAAATGGCCTCTGGAAAACCAGGAAAATTTTCAATATCCGTTGTGGTGGTGAGCTGTCCGCCGGCTGCAATGCCGCCCGCCATCATGCCTTCAAACATCAGAGGTTGAAGTTGCGCGCGAGCCGTATAAATAGCTGCTGTATGCCCTGCAGGACCGGAACCGATAATCACAACATTTTCTATGCTCATAAAAACTCCTTTGAAGTCGACGGATGCAAATCTGTTATCTTTTTTATAACGAGTCGAGGATTCGCCTCACTGTTTTTATTATAACATTCTTTTTCTTTTTGAATAAGTTCATCAAGATTTTGTTCGGATTTGATAGAAAATCCAGCGTCTTTGATCATTTGAAGAGTTTTATAGCGTGATGTGCCTTTGACATTCAAATAGCCGTCCATAAAAAGTGAGTTGGCCGGATAAAGACCCAAGGTTTGCATGTCGCGTAAATGATATTCACGTCCGGCGGCCATGCGGATTTCAGCTTTAGGATTTAAAAAACGAAATAAGCACAAAACTCTCAAGCAATATTCCGGGGAAAGATTGGGCGCTTTCGATAGTTTCGCTCCCGTAATCGGAAGAAAGAAATTAATTGGAATGGATTTTACATTTTTAAATGACCGAAGCGTTAAGGCGGCGTCGATAACATCGTCAACTTTTTCACCCATGCCTACAATCATGCCTGAACACATATCAAGGCCAACCTCCTGGGCTGCTCTTAATGTTTCTAATCGTTTATCAAAAGTGTGAGTTGAGCAAATACGTGAATAATATTTTTCCGATGTATTAATGTTATGATTCAGGCGATCAAGCCCTGCGTTTTTAAGAATCAGGGCTTCGTCCTTGTTCACGAAACCTGGCGAAACACAAACCTCCATGGCAAATTTCTTTTTAATCGCGCGGATAATGCCAGTAAGGCGCTCAATGCGTTTCAAACCCTGTTCTCGACCTGAAAAAACCATACAATAGCGAAAAGCACCGGATTGGTAAGCAATTTTAGCTTCTTTAAAAATCTCCACATCAGATTTCATCGGATATGATTCAATAGGCGCTTTTGAAAGCTTTGATTGAGCGCAGTAATGACAATTTTCACTACAATGGCCATTTTGCACATTATTGATAATGTGAATCGTGACTTCTCTACCCCAATGTTTTCGCCGAACATTAAAAGCAGCATTTAGAAGCAAAAGCAAATTGATATCTTTTGACTGAAGCAAAATTTGGCAATCCTTTATGGAAATAGATTTGCCGCTCAAGCTCTGCTGTTCAAGAGTTTTATAAAATAAGTGGTTCATAATCTTTGTATTCTAAAGGAATACTCTCAAAAAATCAAATAATCAAAAAAGGTCCGGAAAAAGCCCTTGATTAAAATACTAATATTCAGTATATTATGTGTTATGTTTAAAGACCTTCACACCTTTCACATTCCCGTTATGGGAATAGGTTTCTCAATTGACACGCCGGTCAAGGTTGCCCGCTATGGATTGTCTTCAGTCATTTCTCTGGTTGATGATACCCTGATTGAGCATATGCGCAAATTTTACTCTGACACCTATCATCTAGAATACCGTGAAATCAAAAGTAGCGAACATGATCACCGAGCACGAAGAATTACCGAATATCTTAACCTTCTGGACGCTATTATTCGCAAGCAATTTGAGGAGCTGAAGGCTTCTGCCTTTGAAAAAGGAACTGAGATTACAAAATATTTTGAACTCCTTCCTGATACGTCTCCTGCTAAAAAACTTTATATAACAATGCTTTCTACCAAAGACGCTAATGAAAAACACAAACTTCAAGAACTTTTACGCCAAAAAATACATCCTGGAAGCATCGATGTCAATATTATGACAAAGCTCGATCGAACAAACTTTGCACCTAACGGCGATCCATTACCTGAAGAATTCTCTGATGCCCTTTCTGCGCTACGCGGATATGCCTCAAGTACGCTAAACTCCGCCATTGTTCTTTCAGCAGGATTTAATCGTAAGCTTTATGCTTATCTTGAGCAATTTAAAGATTTCTATGCAGATAAAACAGGCGAAATAAAAAAGAAAATTATTCTTAAAGTTAGCGATTATCGCTCCTGCATTACCCAGGGAAAATTCCTTGCCAAAAAAGGTTTGTGGGTCTCTGAGTTTCGTATTGAATCAGGCCTTAATTGCGGTGGACATGCCTTTACCTCCAATGGTCATCTCTTAGGACCGATCCTTGAAGAAATGAAATCAAAAAAGCAAGAATTTATAGGTAGCATTCGCACAATTTATAACGAAGCTATAAAAATTAAAGATAAAATGATGACGCGTACTCCCCCGGATCCTAAGATCACTGTTCAAGGCGGCATTTGCACATCACAAGAAGATCGTTTTCTGCAAGAACATTATCATGTTGACGGCACGGGTTGGGCAACACCTTTTCTCTTAGCACCTGAAGTGACAAATGTTGATAATGAAACGCTGCAAAAACTTGTTGAAGCTGAGGAAGATGATCTTTATCTAAGCAATTCATCGCCAATGGGAATTCCTTTCAACAATTTAAGAACATCAGCAAGTAATCTTGCTCAAGAAAAACGCTTTAAAGAAAATCATCCAGGAAGCCCATGCCCCCTAGGACATCTTAAATTTAATACAGAATTTACAAAAAATCCCATCTGCCTTGGTTCGCGTCAATATCAAAAACTTAAACTTGACCAAATTGCGCAATCAACAGATCCAGATAAAAATTTACAGATCGAAGATGTCGTTGCTAAAACATGTATTTGTTTTGATCTAGGAGCCTCCGTTCTCATCAAACACAATATAAAAAATGCAGCCAAAGAGCTTACCCCGGCTATCTGTCCTGGACCAAGCCTTGCTTATTTTTCAAAGGTCATGACCTTAAAAGAAATGGTGGACCATATTTACGGGCGAGCTAATGTTCTAAACGCCAAAGAGCGGCCGCATATGTTTATCAAAGAACTCATGATTTACATTAATAATTTGATTGATCAGCTTAGGCGATGCAAGTGCACGCTCACAGAAAATCAGATCGCGCAATTTGAAGAATTTAAGATCAATATGCTTGAAGGCGTCTCTTATTATAAAGATTTGTTTGGAAAAGAACTCCGTATTGCGCAGGATCAAAAAGAAAAGATCTTGCAGGAGCTCAAAGACCTTGAAGTTAAAATTCACGCCTTTAAACTCTCCGCCGTAAACCCTTTTCATCAGGCTCATCTCGCGTAAAGAATAATTATTTCTTTAATCTTTTCATATCGTGGGTTAATCGCATCGAACAAAATTTTGGTCCACACATGGAACAAAATGGCTGATCTTTTGGACGATCAGCGGGAAGGGATTCTTCATGAAAAGCTTTGGCCTTGTGAGGATCGAGGCTTAAGCGAAAATGATCTTCCCATTGGAAAGCATAGCGAGCTTTTGAAATGGCGTTATCCCATTTTTGTGCCCCAGGATGCCCTTTGGCTAAATCTGCAGCATGCGCAGCAATCTTGTAAGCAATCATGCCTTCTTTAACATCATTTTTATTAGGCAAACCTAGATGCTCCTTCGGAGTGACGTAACAAAGCATAGCTGTTCCATACCAACCAATCATGGCCGCACCGATGGCTGAAGTGATATGATCATAGCCAGGCGCAATATCCGTCGTTAACGGTCCAAGGGTATAAAACGGTGCCCCATGACAGAATTTTATTTCTTTTTCCATGTTTTCTTTTATGAGATTCATTGGTATGTGTCCAGGGCCTTCAACAATAGCTTGAACTTCATGCTTCCATGCACGCTTCACAAGCTTTCCCAGCTCTTTTAGCTCTGCAAATTGGGCACGGTCATTGGCGTCAGCGATACTTCCCGGGCGAAGACCATCGCCTAAGCTAATCCCAATATCATAATCACGCAAAATTTCACAAATATCATCAAAGTGCGTATATAAAAAATTCTCCTTTTTATGGTAAAGACACCATTTTGACAACGCCGATCCACCTCGCGAAACAATACCTGTTAACCTCTTTGTTGACAAAGGCACGTTCTTGAACCGCACTCCAGCATGAATCGTAAAATAATCAACCCCCTGTTCAGCTTGCTCGATAAGCGTTTCACGGAAAATATCCCAGCTTAAATCTTCAACAACTCCATCCACTTTTTCCAAAGCTTGATAAATAGGAACTGTTCCAATGGGAACAGGGCTATTGCGAATAATCCATTCGCGCGTTTGATGAATATCCGGACCTGTTGACAAATCCATCACCGTGTCAGCACCCCATCGAATGGCCCAGATCATTTTCTCAACCTCATCAACAATGCTGGAGGTCACAGAAGAATTTCCAATATTCGCGTTAATCTTTGTTAAGAATCGTCGGCCAATAATCATGGGTTCTGCTTCTGGATGATTAATGTTAGCTGGCAAGAAAGCTCTGCCGCAAGCGATCTCATCGCGAACAAGCTTTGGTGAGCAACCTTCACGCAGAGCAACAAATTCCATTTCCGGGGTGATCCTCCCCTTCTTGGCATAATAAAGTTGTGTGAGAGCGCAGCCTTTTTTTGCTTTTAAAATTTTACGCGGTGACTTTAGAAAAAACTCGACGGAAGATTCTGCGGTATCTTTACGTGACAAAATCCATTTTTGACGAAGAGAAGGAACACCTTTTGAAATATTAAGCTTAATGTGTGTATCGGTGTAAGGGCCCGAGGTATCGTAAAGATCTAATTTTTGATTCGTGCTGTGGATTACGCGTCGAAAAGGTACACGAATGTCTTTAAAAATGCGGCCTTTCTGATATATTTTACGTGATCCAGGGAGCGCTTGATAGCTCAAATCAATTTTGCGAAAATCACATTTCATAGAAATTCTTTTTAGGAGGCGCGCCATTGGATGGAAGACCCCACGGATGATATTTGACGTCGTTCGATAGGCTGCCCGGCTGCCAAGGCATCCACCGCAAGCTTTAAATTGAAGGACGTCACTTTGTTTTCATCTTGCCAGTTATCATCAATGCGTCCATGATAAATTAACTTTTTGTGCTGATCATAAAGGAAAACTTCCGGAGTGCACTGAGCCTGAAAATTTTTTGTAACGGCTTGTTTATCATCGATCAAATATGGAAAATCAATTTTTAACTCTTTTAACTTCTTTGCAATAGTTGCTAGTTTATTCTCAGAATATTTGCAGTGAATATGAGGATTGATAAAAACCGTATTAATTCCAAGGCATTTAGCGTGCTTTGCAATCCGTGCAAGGCGAGGCCAAAACGCATTTACATAACGACAATGATTACAGGTAAAAACAACTAACAAGCCAAGCGCACCGAATAGATCATCCGACTTATAACGATTTTCTTTAAGATCACACAGCGCAAAAGACGGCAGTAACGTTCCCATCGGAATTTTAACAGAAGCAGCTAACGACATTATTTCTCCTTTTTCTTTTAAGAAATATCATTATAAACTCCCCTGCTTAACTGTCAAGACCAAAACAGAAGGGTTTTGTTTATTTTTTTGCTTCAACACGATATAATGTTTTGTTCATACTTTAAGAAAGGAAAAAAATGAAAATAGACAATGATATTCTGATTAAAAATATTCCCCTTGGTCCGATGGGGAATTTAGCTTATTTCATTGTTGATAAAAAAACAAGGAAGTCTGCCGTTGTGGATCCTGCTTGGGATATTCCTTTGATTATGGCTGAAGCGAAAAAGTTGGAGCTTGAAATTGTTTGCGGCCTTCTCACGCATGGCCACTATGACCATTCTGACGGAGTCAAAGACTTGACTAAAGAACTCAATATCCCCATTTACATTTCAGAAAAAGAAATTAAAATATACCTTCCTGAATGTCCGAACCTCAAAACAACAAAAAATCAGCAAAAAATCAAGATTGGGAATCTTGAAATTACCTGTATTCATACACCTGGACATGCACCAGGGTGTCAATGTTTTCACGTTGGGAATCATTTACTGACGGGCGATACTCTTTTCGTTAACGCCTGCGGACGATGCGATCTTCCTGGCGGAAGCGCGAAAGCAATGTACCATACACTTTACAAAGTTATTGGACAACTGCCCGACGAGACGATTATTTACCCTGGACACGCATATGGGCCACGGCAGACCTCTACCTTGGGTCAAGAACGAAGAACAAATCCCTATCTAACCTGCTCAAATGAAGTCGATTTTCTTGAAAATCGAATGAGCTAACTTTTATTCTTCAAAAAGCCAAGTGGAAAGATATCGCTCTCCTGCATCACAAAGAATGGTAACGATCGTTTTTCCTTTGGATTCAGGTCGCTTCGCAACTTCCAAAGCTGCCCAAAGATTAGCCCCTGAAGAAATGCCGCAAAGAATCCCTTCTTCTTTAGCAAGGCACCTGGCAACCTGGCCAGCATCTTCATGGCTCACCGTTATAATTTCATCAATAATTTTACGATTGAGGATATCTGGAACAAATCCTGCCCCAATCCCCTGGATCTTATGAGGTGAGGGTTGCCCTCCAGAAAGGACAGGTGAATCCTTGGGTTCAACGGCAATAATCTTAACTTTAGGATTCTTCTTTCTTAAAACTTCGCCAACGCCGGTCAATGTTCCCCCGGTCCCAACCCCTGCGATAAAAATATCCACCTTTCCTTTTGTATCACTCAAGATTTCTTGAGCTGTTGTTTGCCGATGAATTTCAGGATTGGCGGGATTCTTAAACTGCTGAGGAATAAAACTATTGGGAGTGGCCTTTGCTAACTCTTCAGCCTTTTCAATGGCTCCCTTCATCCCCTTGGCGCCCTCTGTCAAAACAACCTCTGCCCCAAGTGCTTTTAAAAGTTTTCGTCGTTCAATACTCATCGTATCAGGCATGGTCAGTATTAATGAATATCCTTTGGCTGCTGCGACAAAGGCAAGCGCGATTCCGGTATTACCGCTTGTTGGCTCAATAATCACTGATCCTTGTTTTAACTTGCCATGCTTTTCAGCATCTTCGATCATGGCAAGCCCAATACGATCTTTAACGCTTGATAGTGGATTAAAAAATTCCAGCTTCACTAAAATTGTTCCAGGAAGTCCTTTCG
>JBAYLJ010000046.1:0-7311 GCA_041664145.1 Candidatus Omnitrophota bacterium
AAGGCTGTCCAGATGACGCGAAAACAAAAGGTCGGCATTATTGCAACGTCGGCCACGATCAACAGCAAGGAATACGAAAGAACAATCAAAGGGATCGATAAAAATATTAAAGTGATCAATCAGGCTTGTCCCTTGTTTGTTCCCTTGGTTGAGGAGGGGTGGTTTCATCATAGCGTTGCGCAAGAAGTTGCGAAGGCCTATCTTAAGCCTCTTGTCCTTGCTAAGGTGGATGTTCTTATCTTGGGCTGCACGCATTATCCTCTTTTAAGGAATGTTATTCAGAAAATCATGGGGCCGAAAGTTTATCTTGTAGATTCTGCGAAAGAAGCCGCAAATAACGTTAAAGAACTTTTGGATGTGATGGGAATAGCTCATCGTAAAAGTCATCGTGCGCGGTATCAATTTTTTGTCAGTGATAAGCCGCAGCATTTTAAAAAGCTTGCCAAAAGATTCTTAGGCTGCGAGATTAAAAACATCAAGAAAGTGTAAAGACCTATGTATGAATTAACGGTTAAGGGAGAATTTGCTGCGTCGCATTCTCTAAGAGATTACGAAGGAAAATGCAAGAATCTCCATGGGCACACCTGGCATGTGGATATTGTTGTCGCGGGTGCAACGCTTAATAAAGTTGGCATGCTTGTTGATTTTAAAGAGATCAAAAGTCATCTTCATGAGCTTTTAGAAAGCCTTGATCACGCCCACTTAAACGATCTTGCTTATTTCAAGAAGGTCAATCCTACCTCAGAAAATATCGCAAAATATATTTTTGATTGCTTCAAGGAAAAACCTCATACCACGATCGTCAAAAAAGTTACCGTTTGGGAATCAGAAAAATCTGGCGCCACATATTATGAAGGGTAAAAAGAAAAAGGCGGTTGTCCTGCTTTCCGGAGGACTGGATTCGGCAACAACGCTTTATGCTGCCAAAGACAAAGGGTATCACGTCACTGCCTTGATCTTTGATTATGGGCAGCGCCATAAAAAAGAACTTCGTCATGCGGTGCGCATCGCGCATGCCGCAAAATGTGCTTTTGTCGTTATGAAAATTTCTCTGCCTTGGAAAGGCTCAGCGCTCCTTGATCGTCGCCAGAAAATTCCTACTCGTCGTTTGCTTAAAACGATCTCCAAGATGATCCCCTCAACCTATGTTCCGTCGAGAAATATCATCTTTTTAAGTTTCGCTTCATCGCTGGCAGAGGCAATAGGCGCGCGGGCTATTTTTATCGGTGCTAATGCTCTTGATTATTCTGGCTATCCAGATTGTCGACCAGAATTCTTAAGTGCTTTTCAGAAAGTACTTCTTGAAGGAACAAAGGCAGCGCTGACGGGACAGGCGATCAGGATTTATGCTCCGCTTATCAAAAAGACCAAGGAGCAAATCATCACCTTAGGGATAAGGCTCAAGGTTCCCTATGGCCTGACGTGGTCTTGTTATCAAGGAAAAAGGAAACCCTGCGGCAGTTGCGATAGCTGTCTTTTGCGCGCGAAGGGATTTGATGCGCTCGGGCTTAAGGATCCCGCTTTACAATGAAGGCGAAGATCAGCGAAATTTTTAAATCCATTCAAGGCGAAGGAATTTATCTTGGCGTCTTGCAAGTCTTTGTCCGTTTTTTTGGATGCAGCTTAGCTTGCAAGATGTGCGACACGCCGCAAGGAAAAGACCTCTCCTATGGATTTAAGGAATATACGGCAGACGACCTTTTGGATCAAATTCGTACACTGGCAAAAGGTATCCATTCTGTAAGCCTTTCTGGCGGAGAACCGTTAGAACAAAAAGAATTTTTGCTTGCCTTTTTACCTCTTTTGAAGGCAGAAGGCCTCCGAACATATTTAGAAACAAACGGAGTATTGCCCGAGCACTTAAAAGATATTGTGGCTTTTGTGGATATTATTGCCATGGACATGAAACTTCCTAGCGCGACGGGTCAAAGGGCGTTTTGGTCAGAGCATGAGCGTTTTTTGAATATCGCGCGGCAAAGGGATGTTTTTGTTAAAACAGTGATCACCTTGAGCACAGATCTTAAAGATGTTGCCTGCGCGGCCAAGCTTGCATCTAAAGTCAATCGTGGTATAGTATTTATTCTACAGCCAAATTATTTTGAATTAAGTGAAGCGCTCTTAGAAGTTTGTCAAAAAGCCCAGGCCGTTGCGATGGAGCATGTTAATGATGTTCGTATTATCCCTCAGATGCACAAACACTTAGGAATCAGGTGAAGAAAATGACAAAAAAAACATACGAAGGGTTGCAAGAAAATGTTCGAACGCTTAAAACGCCTAAAATTGAGGTGTGGCAAAATAAATATGCAGATCGATCATACGACGTTGATTTAACAACGGATGAATGTACGTGCATTTGCCCTAAAACGGGTTTGCCGGATTTTGCAACGATCAAGGTTTGCTATAAACCAAACCAGAAGTGTCTAGAGCTTAAATCGTTTAAATATTACCTGATGAGTTTTCGTAACGTGGGGATCTTTCATGAACACCTGACGAATAAAATTTTAGATGATATCGTAAGAGCGTGTCAGCCGCGCTGGGCAAGGGTGGAGGTTTTGATGAAACCTCGCGGCGGGATTCAAACGATTGTGAGCGCAGAATATCCTCAAACAAGGAAATGAAAGGTTTTTATGCCAAGAAAAAATGGACGTCGGTCAGACGCGCTTCGACCAATTAAGATCACAAAGTATTATTTAAAACATGCTCCAGGATCATGTTTGATCGAGTTTGGGGAAACAAAAGTTATCTGTACCGCGATCATTGAACATAATGTTCCTATTTTTCTTAAAGGGAAGGGCTTGGGCTGGCTTACCGCTGAATATGGCATGCTTCCATGTTCTTGCGAGGATCGTGTGGCGCGTAATAAAACGTCTGGAAGGACTTTTGAGATCCAGCGGCTCATCGGACGATCGCTTCGTAGTATTGTTGATTTCTCCGCGATGGGTGAGCGAACCATTAAAATTGATTGCGATGTCCTTCAAGCTGACGGCGGAACAAGGACGGCATCGATTACGGGAAGCTATGTTGCGCTTGTTTGTCTTTTAAAGCATATCAAAAAAGAGCTAGGTTTCGTTGAGCTTCCGCTTAAAGATATTGTCTCTGCGGTTAGCGTTGGCGTTGTTAAAGGAGAGGTGGTTCTTGATTTAGATTTTGAGGAAGATTCAAAAGCTGATATGGATATGAATGTCGTGATGCGCGGGTGCGGTGATTTTATTGAAGTCCAGGGCACGGCTGAAGGCGTACCGTTTTCTCGAGAGAAAATGAATCTGGCCTTAGATCTAGCCAAGAAGGGGATCGAAGAGCTTTTTGATATTCAACGTAAAGCGTTGGAGACGTAATTTAAAAGAGACGTGAAATGGTTAAGCGCCTTTTTCTTAAAAGAAAAAGGCGCTTTTTATTCCTACCCTGAGTTTTTAAGAAATAAATTAACCCCGCTGCTTTAGATCTCAATATCCTGCTCGTAGGCATGTGTAAATGGTTCGACGAAAAGTTCTGTGGCTGACAAGGTTTTGTCTTTTTGACAAATACAGATGACGAGCTTGGCATATTCAGGGATTCTCCCATCACCGTAGGTATAAATATGGTATGAGCCGTCAATGCTGACAGGCGTTTCAGCCAGGACATATCCATTGGGTGTTTGAAGCTGTGCAATCTTTTTCGATGATATCCCATCTGCATTATTTTTTTCTTTTATTTTTCCAGAAAAAAACAAAGGACGTTCACAAAAACTCCACCCCAGCGGAAGCTGAATTTTTCCTAAGTCGTAGGCATTTTGATGCGGAAGAAATAAAAAACTTTCAGCCCCAAAGAATATCGGAAAGGGCTTGCCAAAGGACGAAGGCGTAGAATAGGCGCAGATACGTACACCAATATCTCGTCCGCGAAAAGAAAGGGGAATATCGCTTTTAAAATAAAAGTGGCCTGTTGGCCCTGAAAGGGTTTTTCCTAGATTTAAAAGAGTTTCGCCATTGAGCCCATGAACAATAAGTTCGATGATCGCATTCTTGATCGGGGTATCCTTAAACAAGACATGCCCTGAAACCTCCAGACCTACTGTTAGTTTTTCAATGGTTGCTTGCTGTTCTTGTTTGAGGATAGGCATTGCGATCCACCTCCTTGTTGAGTGTGTTTGAGAAAGGAATCCTTAAGCGCTTCTTAAGGCTCGTGCGTAAAGAAAGAATTATTCCTTCGGCAGCTTTAATACCACAAAGAAGTGTGGATAAAGCTTTGCAGGCTTTTGATGATTGGTACTTTGGAAAAAAAGAAGCAAGAAGCGCACGAGCCTACCTTTTCGAGAATAAAATTCTAAAAAGGCTTTGAAAGATCGCTCCGTGGCTATTTCGAGTATAGCATTGGGTTTCAAGGAAAAACAATGGGTTTTGGTGTTTCCAAGAAAGCGCTTTCTTGGAGCAGCCTTTTTTAGGCTACTTGTCGACGACAAACAGCCATTTTAGCCAGATAAACGAAGGAAAAGTATTTTTATTTAAGATGTAACTGCTTATAAATAAAGGGTTTTTGTGATATATTAATAAAGGTAAAAGCCCTTAAGGAAAGGATTGCCCATGATTGAGCTATTAGTGGCCACGCGTAATTTAAAGAAACTCAAAGAGATCAAAGAACTTCTAAAAGACATGAAGCTAAAGATAACTTCTTTGGCCGATTATCGTTCTATGCCTGAGATCGAAGAAGATGGCAAGACTTTTATTCAAAATGCTATCAAAAAAGCAGCCACTATTTCTCTTTATACTAAAAAACTTGTCATGGGGGAAGATTCAGGGTTGGAGGTCAAGGCCTTGCGCAATGCCCCTGGGGTATACTCGGCAAGATTTTCTGGCTCCGGGGCAACCGATACGAGAAACAATGCAAAACTTTTAAAGGTCCTTAAGGGCATTCCGCTTAAAAGACGTCAAGCGCGCTATCGCTGCTGCGTTGCCTTGACAGACCGCAAGGGGATCGTTGGCGTTGTTGAAGGCAGCTGCTCTGGCCTTGTTGCTTTACGCGGTAAAGGGAAAAACGGATTTGGTTATGATCCGTTGTTTTTTATTTCTCGTTTTCATAAGACATTTGGCGAGCTGGATCCTTGCATCAAAGCCAAGATGAGTCATCGCGCGAGAGCCTTAAAGAAATTCCGAAGACTTATTGAAAAATATTTGCCCCGTTAGAAAACCAATGAGCGCTCTGAGTAAAATAACCGTTGTCTTTCATGATATCTTTGCGTAAAGATTAGCCCTGCCGTAAACGAAAATTTCACCGTTGTTAATCTGTGTTACCGTATTTTGTTTTCTAACGGGACTTAAATTATTGAAAGATGTTTGGCAAGGCGTCAAAAATAAGATTTTTTGTTTTTTCAATCACGTTTAAAGGCTTAGAAATAATTTTATATTTTGGCTCTTTGATCGTCCCCGTCACTTTCACTGTTAAGAAATCTTCTGCCTGGCTTAAAAACGCCGCAACGGTTTTTTGGAACGAATCTGAGCTTCGGATCACCCCTTCAGCAAATTTGGACACAATATCAATATCAAGATCCCCCCGAAAACCCACCGCTCCGTTACAGGTGAGCTCAACCTGATTGCCTTTAATGAGGGCATCTTTGATGAGCACTTTTTCACTTACGACGGAAAAGTTTCCTTCCGCGCGATCAAGCGTGATATTTTGATTCTCTGGGACAAAGAGCAGCTGAGCTAATCCTTTGAAGATATCAAATTGCCAGAGCTTGCCGTCTTTAACGGATACTAATCCCTGGCCTTGACTAAAATTCAAATTGGATAACGGCCCGGTTCCCATATATGAGGCAGAAAGAAGCCCGGAGAGGTCTTTAGCCTTGAGAGGAGTGTCTTCTTTAAGTCTTTTAAGATCAATATTTTTAATATCAACAGCGATCTTGTAGGGCATCTCGGCAATGGATAGATCCGAAGAGCCTTGCAGAAAAATGGTACCATCATAGAACATTGAGTTTAGCGTGCATTGATTGATAAAGCGGTCACGTTGAGCATATTTAACCGACAGTTGATCAACCTTGTAATGATAAAAAGAAGCTTCATTGCTTGTAAGCGTCAGCGCGAGCGTCCAGTCTCTCCACTGTTGTAGATCTCCGGCAAACAATCCATCAATAACACAAATTCCTTGCGGTGCCACAGGGTCAAGTTTTTCTTTTAGCTCAGGAAAGAGGCTAGGTAGATCTTCTAAGGAGAGGCGGCCAGCTATCTTAACGTTAAACTTAGGCCCTTGTTTTTCTTTGGGATAAAAGACCTCGCCTTCCATATTGACTTGCGATTTGTGATATTGTCCGGCGAGGCTCAGGATCTTAAGCCGATCGGGAAAGAGCTTGGAATTAAGAGAAAGCAGCAAGTCTTCTCGCTTAAGTGTCGTAATCAGATTGTTAAATTGAAGCGTTCCGCTTAAGGCATAAGGCTTGCCTTGAAATGTAAAACGTAAATCCTTCCAGGATCCTTCATCAGGAAGAAAATGGGATGAGTTTAAATGTTCCACCACATAGCGAATGTCCCCGGAGAGATCAGAGACACCGTCGGCCATCGTTTTATTTTTAAACGCGACATCTTTAAGTGATGCGGTGCAATCGATCCCCGCGCCAGCAAGTTGCTTTGTTTTTCCTTTATATTTTAATGTGAAGGTTGCCATGCCGCTGGCATCAATTCCCGCGGTGGGCACATATTGGCTGATGAGATTTCCCCAGGCTCCCAAGTCGCAATGAGTTGCACTAAAAACGATATTCAGAAACGGTTCTTTAAAGTTTTGAACAGATCCAGACAGCGTCAGGGGTGTCTGATTGATCAAGGCGCTCAGCGAATCCACTGAAAATTTATTGGGTTCAAAGGAAATTTTTCCAGAAATATTTTCAGCCGTTTGCAAATAAGGAAGGTTGATCCCTTTGGCGTCGGTTAGGCTAACAGAGCCGGAATAGTTGAACTCAGCGTCTTGCCCTTTAGCAGGGGCAGGACGATAGCTCAAGGAAAGATTTAGCAGAGGGTTGCCGGTCAGCTGTGCGCTAGGGGCTAGATTCATAACCATATTCTGGAAATTTAATTGAGAGTGACTTTGGAAAAGACCATTGTCGTAGGTAAATCCAGCCTTGCCTTGCGCTTGGGTGGAAAGACTTGTCTTAGGGTCAAATACTCCTGCAAGATTTGGCGCAGTTAAACTTCCTTCAGCAGTTATTTTATTTTCATTTTTCGAAATAATAAAATCATAGGCAAGGTCGCTTGTGATCTTTTTATTGCCCTCTAACAGAACCATGCCTTGCTTAATTTCTAAAAGACCTTTGAGCTGTAATTCTTTTCCAACCATGGCGATTTC
>JBAYLJ010000047.1:0-7280 GCA_041664145.1 Candidatus Omnitrophota bacterium
AAGCTTTCCGCGATCGGGATGAATTTCCATAACAGACCCATTGAAGCTTGCAAAAGGTCCTTCAATAATTTGAACAGGTTCGCCAACATCATAAATCGTTTTAGGACTTGGCTTGGCCTCTGTTTCTTCACGTCTCTTTAAAATATTTTCAACTTCTTTTTCTGAAAGGGCTGATGGCTTGTGTCCTGGCCCAATAAAACCTGCAACGCCTGGAGTTGTTTTCACGAGATACCAGCTCTCGTTATTCATTTCCATGTTGAGCAAGATATATCCCGGGAAAAACTTTCTCGTCGATATACACTTTTTGCCCGCACGGACTTCTGAGACCTGTTCGGTTGGAACAACGATCTCGCCAATATACTTTTTGAGCTCCGTTGTCACCATCCTCTTTTCGAGGCCAACTCTTGCTCGATCTTCACAGCCTGTTTGCGTGTGGACAACGTACCATTTCATCATATTAGCGAATTATCAATCCCAATAGCCTAGAAAGAACAAAGTCGGTTGCCCCAATGAACAAACCCAAAAAGAAGGTACTTGCGATCACGATCCATGTAGCTTCGTACAGCTCAGCCCTCGTGGGCCAGCTGACCTTTTTGAGTTCTACGGCAACCTCTGAAAAAAAACCTTGAATCTTTCCTAGCATTGTTGTTACCTTCCACAGGCCTGGTAGGAGTCGAACCTACAACACACGGTTTTGGAGACCGTCGCTCTAGCCATTGGAGCTACAGGCCTAAACCTTGGTTATTTCTTTGTTTCTTTATGCACAGTATGCAAACGACAAAAGCGACAATATTTCTTTAGCTCGATTCGCTCAGGCTTTTTCTTCTTATCTTTGGTGCTGCAATAGTTAAGTCTATTACATTCTTTACATTGAAATTGGATATTTTCGCGCATAATTAATAGGTTTTCTTCAGATTAAGCCCTCGACCAGAATTGAACTGGTGACCCCGTCCTTACCAAGGACGTGCTCTACCAACTGAGCTACAAGGGCAAATATGTAAGCCAAAAGTATACGGTTCAAACTTGCTTTTGTCAAGTGCTTATTTTAACAATTATTCAATAAAATAGATAAAGGACAAAGAAAAGAAAAAGTCTAAGGATTCTCGGCGAGCTTTAAAAAACGACGTTTGCCAACTTTGAGGATACCAGGTTTTAATGGCCAGTTTTCATCAACAATTTTCTGACCATCCAAACTGACCGCGCCTTGCTTAATCAAGCGCCTTGCCTCATTTTTTGAATCGGCTAGTCTTTTTAAAACTAAAACATCCACCAAGACCTTGGCCTCCCCCGAAGATAGCAAAAACATATCTATCTCATCCGGAGTCTCTTTCTTTGAAAAAACTTTTTCAAAATCTAATCGCGCATCCCGCGCTTTCTGAAAAGAATAAAACTGTCGAACAATTTCTTCTGCAAGTTTAAGCTTCGCTTCTTTCGGATGAAGCGCTTTGACCTCACTTTTATCGATATCGGTCAATAGTGCATAATAACGATACATCAATTCATCGCTGATCGACATAGTCTTGCCAAAAATATCTTTAGGCGACTCATCAATGCCGATATAATTTCCAAGCGATTTGCTCATTTTCTGAACGCCATCGGTTCCCTCTAAAAGCGACATCATCATCACAGCCTGCGGCTCCTGATGAAAAGCTTCCTGAAGCTGACGCCCCATCAAAAGATTAAACTTTTGATCTAATCCGCCGAGTTCAACATCAGCTTTAAGATAAACCGAATCATAGCCTTGAAGGAGTGGATAAATAAACTCGAGAATACTCACTTCTTTTTGATCTTCAAAACGCTTCTTAAAGTCAGCGCGCGCGAGCATCTGCGCTACCGTGCAGCACGACGAAAGCTCTAAAATATTTTGCGCATTAAGCTTTTTTAGCCATCGACTATTGAAGACAACTTTTGTTTTTCGTTGATCTAAAATTTTAAATACTTGTCGCTGATATGTCTTGGCGTTTTTGGCGACCTGCGCAGGCGTCATACGTACACGTGCCTGATCTTTTCCTGATGGATCACCGATCTGCGCCGTAAAATCGCCAATAATAAAAAAAACTTTATGTCCTAAATCTTGGAATTGTCGAAGTTTTCTTAAGAGAACAACATGGCCTAAATGAAGATCTGGCGCGGTAGGATCAAAACCAGCTTTAATATGAAGAGGCCTGCCGGTTGCTTGCGAAGAAATCAGCTTCTTTCTTAAGATTTCTTCACTAATAATTTCTGCAGAGCCTGAAGCAATCTTCTTAAAAAGATAATCCACCGAATCCATAATAAAGTCCTAACTTCTTGAGCCCTTTTTGAAAAAAACCTGATGCTGGATATTGCTAAGATATGGGTTCAGAATTGAACAAAACTCCCAAGCTTGGCCTTGCGGCTAAGCTTGGGATCAATTTTTTACTGCGGCTTTTCTTCAGAGGCTTTTGCGCTCAAGCCGATCTTCATCTGGTCAACATCCACCTTGATCACCTTAACGGCAACCTTGTCACCAGCTTTAAGACTATCAGCTCTTGCCTTATCAATCTCTGAGGCATAAATTAAGCCCTCGATCTCTTCTTCAAGCTTAACAAAGACACCAAAATCCGTATTTAAAACAACTTCGGCTTCCATCGAACAACCAATCGGATAACGCTTAGCAATTTCTGCCCAAGGATTATCTTTCAATTGTTTATAACCTAAGTTGATCTTTCTTTGTTCAGGATCAACGGCGAGCACAACTACGTCAACCGTTTGCCCTTTTTTGAAGATTTCTTGAGGATGATTGACCTTGCGCGTCCAGGACATATCTGAAACATGGATCATGCCCTCGATGCTACCTTCGATCTCTACAAAAGCACCATAATCAGTGAACCCGCGAACTTTTCCAGAAATTCTTGTTCCCACGGGAAATTTTCCTTCAACCTCAAGCCAAGGATTTTTCTCAAGTTGTTTAAGGCTTAGAGAAATGCGCTTGGTGTCTTTATCAATGCTAATGATCTGCACTTCCACCATATCTCCGATGGCAAACATTTCCTGAGGATTGACCATCTTTTTTTGCCAAGAAATTTCAGAGGAATGCAAAAGACCTTCAATGCCCTTACCGATCTCGATAAACAAACCATAAGGCATGATATTAACAATTTTACCCTTGATCTTGCTACCAATAGGATGCTTGTCCTCGACACCTTCCCAAGGGTTCGCGCTAATCTGCTTTAAGCCTAACGATACTTTAGAATTCTCACGATCAAAATCTAAAATAAGAATCTCGACCTTATCTCCTATCGCCACAAGCTCTGAGGGGTGATTAATACGTGACCAGCTCATGTCCGTGATGTGCAAGAGCCCATCAATACCACCCAAGTCAATAAAGGCACCGAAATCTGTAATGCCCTTGACCGTTCCTGTGCGTCGTTGTCCTTTTTCAATCTTATCCCAAAGCTTCGTTTTCACCTCATCACGCTCTTTTTGAATCACTTCACGACGAGAGAGAATAATGTTCCGACGAGGCTTATTCATCTTTGTAATGAAAAATTTATACTTGGTCCCAATGGTATCTTTGACAGGAATGCCTTTAAACGCCGATAAGGATCGAGGCAAGAAGGCATCAACGCCTTCAATGTCAACGATATAGCCACCGTTAACCTGCTTGATCACTCTTCCGTCAATAAAAGAACCTTCGTCGAGTTGATCGGCGATTTTTTGCCAGCCTTGAAGTCTTTGGGCTTTCGCGTGTGATAAGATAAGACGTCCGTTTTCATCCTCGACGGATTCAACAAGAACCTCTACAAAATTACCTATTTTGACCTTTTCTGGATCACGGAATTCATCGACAGAAATAAAACCTTCGGATTTATACCCGACATCAACAATGATGTCCTGCTCGGTAATACCAATGATCTCTCCCTGGACGATTTCCCCTTCTTTGAGCTCACGCATTGATTTTTCGTATAGCTCAGCCATAGAAACTTGTTTTTCGTTTGTCATTTTCCTTTATACCCCTTTTCGAGAAATTCTTTTGCGTCAAAGAATAGTAAAATTTCCTTTAACAAAAGTATCAAATTATCTTCGAAAAGATTATGTTTGTCAACTAAAATCTTTTATCCTGAAAAATAAAGGTTTGCGATTGGTTTAAGAAAGAGGCAAACTCTCTGGATAACGGCTAGAAATTGCCTTAATAGAATCGCGAACGCGATCAGCAATATCCTGATAAGAAGTCTTTTGGGAAACTTCAATAGGATCCCCGAAAATAACAGTAACCTTAGCTCTGCGAATGCCTTTGACCCCTGGAGGCATAGCCTTATCTGATCCAATAATCAAGGCTGGGACAACAGGAACTTGAGCCTTTATTGCCAAGAAGCCAACACCTGCCTTGACTTGTGAAGCGTCAAGATCCTCAGTGCGCCTGCCCCCCTGAGGGAACATTACGATCCCCTGCTGAGCCTTAAGACGCCTTAAGGCTTCTTTCATCCCTTGCAAATCAAAAGCCCCGCGCTTAACGGGAAAAGCGCCAAACTGGTAAAGAAAAAAATTAACAAAGGGGTTTTTAAAGAGTGATTTCTTGGCAACAAAACTCAAGCGACGACCCGCAGCAATACCGACGAGCATAGGATCAAGATTGCTCAAATGATTGCTAGCAATAATATACCCGCCGAGCCTTGGAATTTTCTCGCGATGATAAGACTTCAGCGACAAATACGTATCGTAAAAGATTTTCTGTAAATAAAAAGCAAACCAGTAAACCCCGCTAGAAACTATCGGGATTTCCCCCAATCCTTTTTGAAAAGAAATACTACTACGCATAAATGACAAAGTTTCTAATGGGGTAGGTCATTTTAGTTTTTCTTGAGCATCATTTTGGCAAACTCGATCATCGCCTTGGCCTTGGCTACAGACTTTGCCTCCACATAAGCACGCACAAGTGGCTCTGTCCCAGAAGGACGGAACATGACCCAACTCTCATCTTCACAGATCAATTTGATGCCATCAAAGGTCTTAACATCCACAACCTTCTTCCCTAATATACGCTTTAGATTCTTTAGCTTATTAATATCAAGCGCCTTTTTACCTAAAGGAAGAGCAGCGCGCTCATAATAATAATGGCCAAACTCTTTTTCCATGTCTGCAATGAGCTTCTTGATGCTCTTCTTCTGATACACCATCATTTCAAGAAGCAAAAGCCCTGCAAGCGTCCCGTCACGTTCTGGAATATAATTCTGAACGCCGATACCGCCAGCCTCTTCACCACCTGCCAAAATATCTTCCGATGTCATTAAATCTGAGATGTATTTAAAACCAACAGGTGTTTCATAAAGCTTAAGACCGAGCTTTTGAGTAATATTATCAAGCATCGTTGTTCCACAAATAGTCTTAACAATACCGCCCGTTTTCCCTCGATTGCGGACAAAATGCAAAATGATCAGGCCTAAAATTTTCTGAGGATTAATATATTCACCATCAGCAGTTACCCCTGCAATGCGATCAGCATCCCCGTCCAAAATAAGCCCTAAATCAAATTTCTCTTTTTTCACCCGATCCATAATCTTGGTGACATATTTTTCAACCGGCTCAGGTTTTCCGCCTTCAAACATAGGATTAACATCGTCGCGCATAACCTCGGCGCGAATATTTGTCCCTTGCAAAATCCGAAGCGACAAGGCATCACCGCTTCCATGCATAGCATCAACCAAAATCTTATAACGCGCTTTTTTAATTGTCTTTAGATCAAGATAGCTGCGGACAAAGTTCACATAATCTTCTTTAAAATCATGAACAAAAAGATCTTTCCTTGCTTGGGCCAGATCAAAATCAACCGTTTTCATCTCGCTCTTGGCAATATATTCTTCAACAATATCTGTAATCTCGCGCGAGGCAGCACCCCCTTGAGCTGTTTTAATTTTAACGCCGTTAAACTGGCCCGGATTATGGCTTGCCGTGATCATTAGGCCCGCAACGCAATGCAATCGCGTCACGCCAAAGCTTAACGTAGGTGTGGGAATCGCAGCATCAGAAAGAAAAACTTCAATATTGTTTGCAGCCAAAACACACGCCATAATTTTGGCATATTCATCAGACAACATACGCGTATCATATCCAATCGCAACACGTTTTCTTAAGCCAGAGGGTTTACGCAGATCTCGGTTAATCCATTCGCTAATCGCCTGCGCCAAGATAGCAACATTTTTAAACGTAAACTCTTTGGAAATAACAGCCCGCCATCCGTCGGTTCCAAAACGAATATCATTTCTTGCTTCATCATTGACGACCACAGGAATCTCCTTTTTTTTAATCATTTCATAATCCTCGGTAAAGTTGGTTTTGATGAATGTATTCAAGCACGCTGTCAGGAACAAAATACCTGATTGTTCTATTTTGAAAAAGTCTCATCCTCACATGGGATGAGGAGATGTCGATCCCTGGCATGATAACGCTATGATGCTTAACATTGCTACTTTTTTTAACATAACCAGGACGGTTCACAACAATAAATTCTGAGATCTTTAAAATATCATCGATATACCGCCAGCTTCGCAAATCACCAAGAGCATCTCCCCCGATAATAAAATACAGCTTCGTGTCTTTGGGATAGGCTCCGTAAAAATAATTCATCGTATCGATCGTATACGATTTGCCTTTTTTGTTGATCTCAAAATCGGAGAGCTCAAAAGAAGCATTACCATCAATGGCAAGTTTAACCATCTGATAGCGATGCTTTGCATGCGCAACAACTCCAGGATTTTTATGTGGAGGAATATGCGCCGGCACAAAAACAACCTTAGTCAAATGCATACGCTCTAAGGCCATCTGAGCCATGGCTAAATGACCGATATGAATCGGATTAAACGTTCCTCCCAAAACCCCTATACGCTCCAAACTTTTCCTTTCAGAGAACTATGAACGAATCTGCCCATGGCCTACCACAAGATATTTATAAATCGTGAGTTCCTCTAGCCCCATGGGACCTCTCACATGGATTTTATCCGTGCTGATGCCAATTTCGGCCCCCATCCCAAATTCATAACCATCGGTAAAGCGCGTCGACGCGTTGACATAAACACACGCCGAATCAACCGTCTTTAAGAACTGCTCTGCTTCACGCTTATTATTCGTAACAATCGCATCCGAATGCCTTGTCCCATATTTATTGATATGGTCAATGGCATCTTGCGTGCTTCTTACAACTTTAACCGCTAAGATCAAATCAAGATATTCCTCAGACCAGTCTTTCTCTGCCGCCGCTTTAATCTTTGCGCCACAGATCTTACGTGTTTGGACGCACCCTCGTATTTCCACGCCTGCTTTGG
>JBAYLJ010000048.1:0-7124 GCA_041664145.1 Candidatus Omnitrophota bacterium
AAGTATATATTAAGATAAATGATATTAAATACGAGCTGAATGAGGAAGCCGCGCAAATCATTCACAGAGGCGGCCATGTTATTTTTCCGACAGAAACAGTTTATGGTATTGCGGCTAATTTTTTAGATGATAAAGCGCTGGGAGCTTTACGTGAAGTTAAACAGCGTGCGGATGACAAGCCTTTTTCTGTGTTGGTTTCCGAAAAGGAAGAGATTGATGATTTGGCGTTGATTAGCGACCTTTCAACATATAAGATCATTGATGCTTTTTGGCCCGGGCCTTTGACCATTGTTGTTCCCTCAAAAGAACAAGGAAAAACGATCGGTTTGCGTATGTCTAGTCATCCGGTAGCTTTAGCCTTTGCGCGAGAAGCGCATTGTCCTTTAGCAGCTCCTTCGGCAAACGTTGAGGGAGACGCTCCGCCGATGAATTGTACAAACGCTTTAAAAAAGCTTGATGGTTTAGTTGAGATGGCTATTGATTCTGGGGAGGTAAGTTTAGGGGCATCATCGACGGTTGTTGATCTAACAGATGGGAGCCCAAAGATTTTACGTCCAGGCCCTGTTTCTTTAGAAGAGATAGAAAAAGAAGCGAAAAAGAAGCACATCCTTTTTGTTTGCACAGGTAATAGCTGCCGGTCGGTGATGGCGGAATATCTTTTGCGTGAAGCCTTAAAGGGTCGTAAGGACGTAGAGGTTTCTTCAGCAGGGACAAGTGCTTTTTTAAACGGCGCCCCAACGCTAGAAACGATTGCCATATTAAAAAAAGAGGGAATTGATGCCTCAGGGCATAGGGCACGTTGTTTAACGCGTATGATGGTCAAGAAGGCAGATTTGATCTTAGCCATGACATCGATGCATCGTTACCAGATTGATCATTTCGAGCCTTCGGTAACAAAACGTACATATCTTTTAAGGGAGTTTGCAAAAGCATCTCTAGGAGCGTATGATTTAGGGGTACCTGATCCCATGGGGCATAGCGCTCAAACATATGAAGAGTGCGCGGCTGTCATTAAGGAATCTATTCAAAGAATCGTGGAGCTTTTATGAGTCCCGTTAGACCTTTTTATTCCGCACCCTTGTTCTTCGGCATAACGGGATCAAGATTTTATACTGACGCATCAAATTTTTTTAAAAATTGGATAAAGAGAGGTCTAACGGGATGAAAATATTTATCGGTGCTGATCATCGCGGATTTACATTAAAAAAAGAAATTGTAAAAGCCCTATTGGCTAAAGGGTTTCACATTTTTGACGTCGGAACCTATAACAAGGATAAGCCTTGCGATTACCCAAAGTTTTCTTCAAGGGTCGCTAAGGGCGTTTTGTCTTGCAAGGGTTCTCGCGGCATTCTTGTTTGTATGACAGGGATAGGTCATTCGATAGCGGCCAATAGATTTCGCGGCATTCGTGCAGCGCTTTGTTATAGCAAAAAGGCTGCACAATTTTCCCGCGCGCACAACGATGCTAATATTTTGATATTAGGTTCAAAATTTGTATCCAGAAAAAAGATGTTCGACATTATTAACATATGGCTCAAGGCCCCTTTTGAAGGTGGCCGACATTTGCGACGTATTAAGCAAATCGACAAGCTTAGCGGCAGTAGCCCCAAGAAATAGGAGAGAAGCGATGGATTCTTTAAAGAAGGTGGACAGGGATGTTTGGCAGGCTATTCAAGATGAGATCGACCGACAAAATGCAAGCATCGAACTCATTGCCTCGGAAAATTTTGTTTCTGAGGCTATTTTAGAAGCGCAAGGAAGCGTCATGACCAACAAGTACGCCGAAGGATATCCAAAGGCGCGCTGGTATCATGGTTGTGAGAATGTCGATGTGGTTGAGCAACTGGCCATTGATCGTGCTAAAGAACTTTTTGGCGCCGAGCATGTTAATGTTCAGCCGCACTCTGGTTCACAGGCCAATATGGCTGTTTATCTCTCTGTACTTCAACCCAATGATACGCTTTTAGCTCTTGATCTGGCATGCGGTGGACATCTTACGCATGGGCACAGGATTAATTTTTCTGGTCGCACATACCATATCGTTAGCTACGGTGTTCATCGAGAAACAGAGATGCTTGATTACGATGAGATCCGAAGACTTGCTAAAGAAAATAAGCCTAAGATGATTGTCGCGGGCGCCTCAGCGTATTCACGCGCGATCGATTTTAAAAAGTTTCGCGCCATTTGTGACGAGGTTGGCGCTTTGTTTATGGTTGATATGGCTCATATTGCGGGGCTTGTAGCTGCAGGGCTTCATCAAAATCCAGTTCCCTTTGCAGATTTTGTAACAACCACGACGCATAAAACGTTACGTGGCCCTCGCTCGGGGATGATTCTTTGTCGCAAAGAGTTTGCGAAAAAAGTTGATTCTGCTATTTTCCCAGGAATTCAAGGTGGGCCTTTGATGCATGTTATTGCGGCTAAGGCTGTTTGTTTCAAGGAAGCCTTGAGTGAAGATTTTAAGAGCTATCAACAGCAAATTATTAAGAACGCGAAAACGATGTCTCTTGCTCTTCAGGCTAAAGGTTATCGTATCGTTGCCGGTGGGACAGACAACCATCTTTTTATGGTCGATCTACGCCCGAAGGGTGCGAAAGGGTTTGAAGCGGCTGATGCGCTTGACAAGGTTTGCATTACGGTTAATAAAAATCTAATTCCTTATGATCCTGAAAAGCCTACGGTCACAAGCGGTATCCGTATTGGAACGCCGGCCGTGACGACGCGTGGCATGAAAGAGAAGGAAATGGAGAGCATTGCTGAGTTTATCGACGGCGCTATTACGCATCGCAGCAATGAGGCAGGGCTAGAAAAGGTAAAGAAAGAGGTCTTAAATCTGACAAAGAAGTTTCCTTTATATAAGAAAGGGGGATGAAATGAAGAAGAGAATGGTCATGCTGTTTGGAATAGCCGCTGTTCTGATCATCGGGTCTTTCGCGACAACAGTACAGGCAAAAGAAGATGGGGTGGAGAAGGAGTTTTACCCAAGTGGAAACCTGAAGAAAGAATGGACTTACATGGGGGGTAAACTTGAGGGCCCAGTAAAGATTTATTATCCCAGTGGAAAGGTTAAGGAAGAATGGATCTTTTTGAATGGCAATTTACAGGGGCCAGGCAAGGTTTATTATGAAAGCGGAAAATTGCTGACGGAAGCTGTTTTTAAAGATGGTAAGTCAGAAGGATTGTCCAAGGAATATTATCCGAGCGGAATTTTAAAGCAAGAATGGAATTTTAAGAATAACAAGCTCGATGGCGTTGGCAGGGTTTATTATGAGAGTGGACAGCTCAAGCAAGAAAAAACGTATAAGGACGGCAAGGGCGAAGGTCCTTATAAGGCGTATTTTGAGAGTGGAGTCTTGCAACATGAAATGACCTTTAAAGACGACAAGGCTGACGGGCCTTATAAGCTCTATTACGAAAGTTCAAAGTTGATGCAAGAAGGAATTTATGTCGCCGGTAATCTCAATGGGCCATACAAGACCTATGATGAGAAAGGGCGCCTTCTGGAAGAGGCGAGTTTTAAGAATAATAAAAAAGACGGGCCCTACAAGATGTATGAAAACGGAAAAGTTAAAGAGCAAGGGGTTTACAGAGACGATAAGATTTGGTAAAGAATCCCTTGCGGGGTCAGTCCTAGGATCGTTTGCGTTTAAGGCTGCGGAGTAAATGCGGTCGAACAATTTACGCTTACTGGTTTTTTTATAAAATATCATTTGCCTCCGCGCCTTCGATGCGGAGTAAATTCGCACAGTGATTTATGTCACTGTGTTCCATAAATCACGTGCTCATTTATGAAATGTCCGGCTTGTCATTATAAAGAAACAAAAGTGGTCGATTCGCGGCTTTGCTCCGAAGGGAGTTCGATCCGTCGGCGACGTGAATGCTTAAAATGCGAAAAGCGTTTTACGACCTATGAATATATTGAGCAAGTTCCTCTCATGGTTGTCAAGGCCGATGGGCGCCGCCAACCCTTTGATCGTTCAAAGATCTTAGCGGGGATTGTAAAGGCGTGTGAAAAACGCCCAATCAGTATTGATCGCATGGAAGATGTAACGGCTGAAATCGAACGCGCCATTCAGAAAAAATATGACCGTGAGGTTGACTCTAAAGAAGTTGGCGAGCAGGTGATGACGCGTCTGGCGACTCTTGACGATGTTGCTTATGTGCGTTTCGCTTCTGTTTATCGACAGTTTCGCGATGTGAATCAATTTATGAGTGAATTAAGCCATATGTTTAAAAAAGGGAAGAAGTAATTTTATGGAGCTCGTTCAAGTTGATCTAAGCAAGATGATCATTGATGAAAAGCGTCAAGATCAGCTTATTGTTTTTAAGGAAAGGCAAGGCGAGCGCAAATTTCCTATTATGATCGGCTTTAGCGAAGCCTCGAGTATTAAAATGAGCCTGTCTAATCTTAAAGTGCCGCGGCCTATGACCCATGATTTGATCCTAACGATTTTTAAAGAGCTTGATGCCAAGCCCCAAAAGCTTATTATTGACAAGATCGTTGATCACACCTTTCATGCCAAGCTTATCGTCAGAGACACACGCGGAGATTTTAAGCCTATTGATCTTAGGCCTTCCGATGGCGTTGCGATAGCGGTTCGTGCGCAGATTCCTATTTTTGTTGATGAGGAAGTCTTGAAAAGTACAGAATTGCCAAAAGCTTAATGCGTCAAGATTGACGATGTCCTCTTAGCACATCAAGAGAGTGAGCGTATCGATCCTTAAGGTCGCGTTAGCGACTGCGGACTACTTTATAAAACTTATGGAAACACTTCAAGTTTTTTATACCATTCCTTACCTTAACATCCTTCAAACACTCGTGAAATCTCACAGAGCTAAAGCTTTTTTAGTTGGCGGAGCCTTGCGCGATTATTTTTTAAAAAAAGAATGTTCGGACTTTGATTTTGCCACCTCGCGTCATGCCATTAAGATCGCACGTGCCTTTGCCAAAAAGATTCATGGAGCCTTTGTTCTTTTGGATGAAGAACATCATTGCGCCCGTGTAGCCCGAAAAGAAAAAGGATCTCTTTTGACATTTGATTTTGCTGACTTCCGCGATAAGGGGCTCAAGGGTGATCTGGCTCATCGAGATTTTACGGTGAATGCCTTGGCCGTGGATCTTAAGGATCTGTCCGCGCAGAAGCCGCTTGAAGATATTTTGATAGACGTCAAGCATGGATTAGCACATTTGCGCGCAAAGAAAATAAAAATGGTATCGGCGCAGGCTTTTGTCGAGGATCCTTTGCGCATGGTGCGTGCTTTTAGCTTAAGGGCGGCTTTTCATCTTACAATTGAACCTAGAACGTTAATGCAAATAAAGAAGGATGTTGATCGTTTATCTTCGGTGGCTCGCGAACGTGTTCGTGATGAGCTTTTTAAAGTACTGTCTTCTTCCCATGCCTTTGAGAATTTAAAGGCCATGCAGCGGGTGGGACTCTTGGAAAGGATTATTCCTCAGATAGCCATCATGTATCACTTGCCACAAGGTGGTTATCATCATCTTTCGCTTCTTGACCATAGTTTTGAGACTGTGCATCAGATTGAAAAGATCTTTGTTGAATTTAAAAATCATCCAAAAATTAAAGAACACCTTGAAGAAAAACTTGCCTTTGGCCGAAATCGTGAGAGCCTTTTAAAGCTTGCGGCCCTTTTGCATGATGTTGGAAAACCTGAAACCTGCCGGAAGGAAAAGGGTAAAATGACTTTTCATGGCCATGAACATAGCGGCCGTTATATTGTCCGCAATGTTGCTAAAATGCTCAAACTTTCTTCTTTAGAAAAGAATGCCCTTGAGACCATGGTACTTCATCATTTACGCCCAGGATACCTTTCTAATTTTAAAACCCCAACGCCAAGAGCGATCTTTCGATATTTTCGCGATAGCGGGTCAGAGGCCATCAGCGTTCTTTTGTTGTCTTTGGCTGACCAATGGTCGACCAAGGGCCCTTTATCCACCGAGGCGCATGAGCGGCATCATGAAAAGATTGTACGAAAACTTTTTGATGAACATTTAAATAAGAAAGAGGTAAAAAAGCGTGTGCGGCTTTTAACAGGGGATGACTTGATAAGAAAATTGAAGCTTAAGCCCTCGCCGATTTTTAAGAAAATTCTAGCTGCTGTGGATGAGAAACAAGCCTTAGGGGAAATTATAACAAAACAAGAAGCGCTTGAAGCTGCACGGAGAATGGCAAAATAACATATGTCTTCATTCATGGGTAAAATCAAAGACACACACCTTGAAGTTCTTCTCACGGATCCCAAGAGCTTTCGTTCAGACTGTGTGATCGATCTATCTTTTTTAACAAAAATCGATAGTTCTTTGCCGCTTGAAGAGCGCGAGAGGCTTATTAGAAATGCTTGCCGTGATATTTTAAGAAATTCTACAAAAGCTAAGCATAAGATTGTTGTTATTTCTCCTGTGGAGATAAAAGATTTTCCTTTGATCGGGTTTACGCGGATTGTGACGCAGGAAATCCATCGGTTCTTAACTCGCGAGACAACCTCGATCAGTCATATCGCGATCATGTCGGTTGATAAAAAGATTTTTGAGGTCTTTCAAAAAGAAGTTTCAGGATATTTGAACCATCTTTTAAAGACTTTAGCCGGTGAACCGTATTGTACCGTTGATGTGATCATTGAGTTGCCAAAAGGAATTGTGATCATTGAGCGCTCTAATCCGCCTTTTGGCTGGGCGCTTCCGGGCGGGTTTGTGGATCGCGATGAGAGCTTGGAAACTGCTGTCAGGCGTGAAGCCATGGAAGAGACCCATTTAGAGTTAAAAGATCTGAGGCAATTCCATACGTATTCTGACCCCAGCCGCGATCCGCGATTTCATACGATCGACACTGTTTTTATCGCCAAGGGTGAAGGTATGCCAAAGTCCGGCGATGATGCAAAGAATTTAAAGGTTGTCGCGTACGAAGATTTGCTAAAAGGCGAATACGCATTCGACCATAAGCAAATCATAAAAGAGTATTTAAAACAACGGTCAAATTAAATATGTCCTTACTTCATCTTATTCAAAAACGTCAGAGCTGCAGGAACTACTTATCGACGCTTGTGCCTAAAGAGGCGCTTGAGCGCTGCTTAGAAGCAGCGCGATTAGCACCGTCGGCGTGTAATTC
>JBAYLJ010000049.1:0-7039 GCA_041664145.1 Candidatus Omnitrophota bacterium
CCCGTTCCGGCTTCAAGGATCTTCCCCTTAAGAGGCTTAGCTTGCTCAAGAACAAAGCCTCTCTCCTGGTCTACATCATAGCCAAAACTTTTATAAAGCGCTTTGCGCTCTAAATACTGTTTAAAATTTTCTAAGATTTCTTTATCCAAGTTATCCCTCGCGGACCATTTTTGTCCCGCATTTAGGACAATTGACTTCATAACAAGGAACTCCCTGCTGATGCGAAACTCGTTCTCCGCATTTAGGGCAAACGCAATTTCCACCAGGCCCTGATCCTTGTTGATTTCCACCCATTCTTCCTCGACCTTGACCATTGGACATTATACACCTCCTATTTGCTCTTGCTCGGCATGCCAAACTTTGATCCTACGCTCGGCGCATCCGCGGGTTTATATTTCCCTTTTTTATAACCATCAATGGCGTCTTTTACCGTCCCAGAAACTCCAGTCAATATACTGATCCCTGCGGCTGATAAAACTTGATGCGCGTTAGGCCCAACGTTTCCCGTCAGCAGGGCTTTAACACCTTTGGACACCACAAGCTGGCCTGATTGGATACCGGCTCCTCCTTGAAACTGAGCGCTTGTATTCTCCTGTGCTTCAAAACTCCCACTATCAGTATCGAAAAAGATGAAATTCTGACAACGGCCGAAACGAGGATCGACTTTGGAATCCAACGTTTTACCTTCTGATGTGATACATATTTTCATTTTTACCTTCCTTCCAAAGTTATTTCAACTTGAGCGGCTTTAAACACATAAACCAATCAAGACATTTGATGCCTTCTTTTTGCGCATTATCAACCCTATCCTTGGCCGCGCCACAACTTCCCGGAGGCGGAACAATAACATCATCACCTGGCTGCCAATCAGCAGGAGTCGCCACTTTATAAGTATCTGCAGTCTGCATAGCGATGATCATGCGCTTGATCTCCTGAAAATTACGCCCCATAGACGAAGGATAAAAAACCATCGCCCTGACTTTAGCTTCAGGATCCATAAAAAATACAGCGCGCACAGGACTAATGTCACTTGCCGCAGACTGAACCATGCCGTATTTATTGGCAACATCCATTTTGACATCCGCGATAACCGGAAATTTTATTTCAACATTCTTCATCCCTTTATATTCGATCTTTTCCTTAATCGTGCGAAGCCAGGCAATATGACTATAATGGCTATCAATGGACAAGCCGATGAGCTTGCAATTAAGGGCCTCAAACTCCTTTTCCATAGTAGCAAATGTCATAAATTCACTTGTGCATACCGGCGTAAAATCAGCCGGATGACTAAACAAGATCACCCACTTTCCTTTATAATCATCAGGAAACTTTATTTTGCCCTGCGTAGTATCAGCTTCAAAGGCGGGCGCCTTTTCTCCTATGAGCGGAATACGATTCACAACTTCTACATTATTTTCCATTTTTTAATCCATTCTTTTTTAATGACATTCTCAGGCATGTCCATGATCTTTGCACGCATCAAGACCGCCAAGGGTGTTATTCATAAAATCATCAAGTGCTTTCTGAACATTACCCGAATAACCAAACACCTGAACCCCTGCTTGGGCAAACTTCTGCTGAGCGCCACCGCCCATCCCTCCGGCAATAACATGGGTGACCCCATGCTTTAATATCTCATCGACAGCGACGCATCCGCCTCCCCCGTGGGAAACAGTATTGGGCACAATGCGCGTATTTACGATCTTCTTCTTATCCTTGTCAATATCCGCCAAGAAAAAAAACTTACACTGACCAAAATGCGCACAGACATCACCCTGTAACCCTGACTCATCCTCTAAGACAACTCCAACTCTCATAAGCACAAACTCCTTTTTTAGTGAAACGCTAGAATAATTATTTTCTTTTTTTTATTTACCTTCTAAGGCCTGAACGCGTGCCTGAACAGCATCAAGCTCTGTTTTAAGATAGCCCGCCTGATCTTTCAGGGCCGCTAGCTCATCATCTTTTGACGCTGATCGTCCAAAGCCGCCAAACGCCTGCGCACCTCTTTGACCCCTCACCCATCCAGGAAGCCCAGTCGCGTAAAAACAATTACGCCTTCCTCTTCCTCCGCCTCTACCGTAAAAACTACCTCGATTAAACAACCTACCATTTTCACTATTAACAGGTACAGCACAATACCCATTGCCACCACCTGTCATCGCACCCTGCCCCATAGGGCCTGTTCCGTCAAATCTTGGCATTTTGACCTCCTTTTCTATTGAAAATGATTCTCATTAATATACAAAAAAATATAGCGTTTATTTATTACCGCCACATTGCTCGCAAACACCATAAAATTGCATAAGATGATTGGTGATCTTAAATTTATATTTCTGCCCCAATCCTCTTTCTGTCTGGCTAAGAAGCTCGACTTCATCATCAATAAAGTCGGTATAATCAATAATGCGATGACACTCTGTGCAAACCAAATGGTGATGGTGATGAGCTCCTTTAGGCCCTTCAGCAAGTTCATACCTTGCCCTTCGATCTCCGAAGTCAAATTTTGAAACCAATCCCAAGTTCGACAACACATCAAGCGTACGATAAACAGACGTTAATCCGATCTGAGGATATTGGGCGTGCACTTTCTTGTAAACATCTTCAACGCTTAAATGGTCTTGAGACTGTGCTAAGACATTTAAAATAGCTTCACGTCCCGTTGTGAGACGATAGCCACATCCTCGAAATTTTCCATGCAGCCAACCATGACGTTGACAATTACCTCTTAACATTTAATTCTCCTTAATGAAAATGATTTTCATTAGTAAGTATACGCCTGCTGTCTTATATGTCAATAATTATTTTAACACTAACCTAAGAGGGCTAATGATCGAGGGCTTCCGCATAGTTCTTTAGCTAAACCATTTTTTCGTGCGCAAACAAAACTTGACGAGCAAAAGCATGACCGGCACTTCGATCAGAACGCCCACCACCGTTGCAAGCGCGGCACCCGAAGAAAGGCCAAAAAGCATGGTCGCGGTCGCGATCGCCACTTCAAAATGATTGCTTGCCCCAACCATAGCTGACGGAGCTGCGTCCTCGTAGCTGAGCTTTAATTTCTTAGCAAGCCAATACGTGATGCCAAAGATCAAACAGGTCTGGATAAAAAGCGGGATGGCGATCCAAAGAATCGTTAAGGGCTTGGCAAGAATAATCTCTCCCTTAAAAGAAAATAAAAGAACAAGCGTAAAAAGCAAGGCAATAATAGAAACAGGTGTTAAAAGATGCAAAAACTTTTCGCTAAACCAGCTCTCTCCTTTTGCTCTGATGAACCATTTCCTTGACAAATATCCGGCAACAAGAGGAAGGGCAACATAAATGGCAATGGACAAAACAAGTGCCTCCCAAGGAACAGGCATGCGCCCCACACCTAAAAGAAATCCTCCCAAGGCTCCATATAAAACAAGCATCGTAAGCGAATTAATAGCAACCATGACAAGGGTATGCCCGTCATTTCCTTTGGCTAAAAATCCCCAGACTAAAACCATGGCTGTGCATGGAGCAATGCCAAGCAAAATACATCCGGCAAAATAACTACGCCACAACGGAACAGAGAGCATCTTCATCCCGTCTTGCAAAACAACTGTTCCTGCCCCATGGATCGAGCCTAAAGCCCAATCAGCTCCTGGCGGCAGCTTCACCAAGTCCATAGCGTCAACGCCAATAAACCCTTTAAATAATAGGCCAAGAAAAACATAAGCGATCGCGTACATGGTAAAAGGCTTAACCGCCCAATTAACAAATAGCGTCAGCCACACCGGCTTGGGAGATTTGCCTGCTTTAACAACTTCTCCAAAATCGATCTTGACCATGATCGGATACATCATAAAAAATAAACAGATCGCGATCGGAATGGAAACGACCGGGGCGCCGCTGACATAAATTGCAAGACCGTCAAGGTATTTGGCTAGTTCTGGAGCAACCTTCCCTATCAAAATCCCAAGGCCAATACAAAAAACAACCCAAAAAGTAAGATACCGCTCAAAAAATCCTAATTTTCTTTCTTCCATTTACGACCTCCTTGTAAATTTACAACAACCACCCTCGATCCTCACTGCCTTGATATTTACAAAAGCATCAGCGATCTTTTCATGCGCTGACTCAAGAATACGCGAGATCGTAGAGCGATGAACTTTCATCTTTTTCGCGACTTCAACCTGAGATAATTTTTCTAGATCTGAAAGTCTTATCGCTTCAAACTCATCAATGGTGAGATTAACACCTTGCAATTTATTTAAAGGCTTACATTGCGGACGGAAACATCGCTCGGTCGGCGCGCACTTAACCCATCGTGTCTTTTTTGGTCGCATGAATGCTCCTTAAAGGTTATGCACATATGTGCATTATATAAGCAAACACTCTCTTGTCAAATAAATTATTTTAGATTTTAAAATTTTACTTAGGCTGTGACATTCAGGGGTTTTGATTCTGGGGTGTGATGAGCAATCCATCTCTTGTTAAGCCATCCTCCCCACTGAGTGGGATAGCTCTTAACAAATGACTCAACGGTACTAGTGAGTTTTGCAATATTCCTGACAGTGTTTTCTTCCAGGCTCATACTCGCTTCAACAACTAATGGTTCTTCAATAAAAATATCAAACGATCCTTGCCTTTCTTGAGTAATAAACATCGGCATAATAGGCGCTCCCAAGCGGTCATGAAACAACATCGGGCCTGTTCCGCGTGTCACGTGCGATCCAAAAAAAGGAACCTTGACGCCTTCGTCCTCGGGAACAACTTCATCAAGCAAGATCACCAATAACTCATTGCGCTTCAAGGCGCCAAAGGTCTCTTTAATAAAATGCTTTTTAGGAAGAGTTTCGATCATGTTGATCTTCCACAGGGCGCATAGATCATACATAAATTTGCTAAAACCTTTTTCGCGCATGGAACGGATAACCACATTAACCTTATAACCCTGACGAACAAGCGAAAGAAATAAAAGCGGAAAATTGCCTAAATGCGCGCTCACGACAATCACCCCGCGCTTAGCTTCAAGGGCTTTTTTCAGCCTCTCTTCATGATGAATGCGCACAATTTTTAATAATTTCTTGGGCCGCTCGACAAAATAAAGCAAATCCATCATACAACGCCCGATATTGTCAAAACATGCCCTGACCATGGCCTCATATTCATCCGCAGTCTTCATCTGCCCATAAGCAAGTTGAAGATTGGCACGACAAATCTTTTTTAAATTGTGGATACAAAGATATGCAATACGGGATAACCCGCCAAAAAGCGCCTGCGCACAACAGCGAGGCAAAAGCTGCATAAGCTTAAGAAAGACCTTAAGGCTTGAGATGGTAAGTTGATTTTGAAATTGTTTAAATGAATAGGACGGCAAAACGCTATTTCTTCCTTACACCGTTATTAAAGAGATTTGTTCGTTTTAAAACTTTATCGGTGCTGTTGACCAATCAGACCAGCCTAAAGATTCTTGAAAATCAGGTTTATTTGCGTTGATCCACGCCTTGAACTCATCGGCATTGGTAAATTGCTTATCAGGCGTTCCATCATAATCAGCGTCAACCTCGGCAGATTTAAACTTTCCATCTTCAACATGCACAGTGATATCAGCCTTTCCATCATAATTTGTATCAGCTTGAGCTTTTGTCACTTGCTGTCCGTCGCTATAATAAGTTACGTCCGCAACCCCATCTTTGTTCACATCAGCTCCGGCAGACTGCTTGGCTGCTACACCACAAGGAGCACCTTGAGCATAAGAAACAGAAGCTCCTAAACAAAAAATACTGACCGCAAAGATAGAAAACAAAACCCATTCATTTTTCATAACACTCCTTTTGTTAAATATAAGAATTTATTCTTCGAAAATATAAAATATTTTTAATAGGGATATTATATGGACAATCTTTTTTTATAGCAAGAACTTTTGGCTTTCTAAATAAAAACAATAACATAAGCTAAGAATTCTTCGATGTTTTGGCTTGAGAAAAGATCTGCCGGCCTTACTTTTCTCAAGGCCTAACCGCTGATGGCTTCAAACAGATCTTTATTCGTTGGATATACCTTTAATTTTTCGATCAAGGCCTGGGCGGCCTCAACAGCTCCTAAGCCGACTAAGGCGCAGCGAAGTTTTTTCACCTGTTCAAGCTCCCCCTTGTTGAACAACAACTCTTCTTTGCGCGTTCCACTCTTAGAAATATCAATGGCCGGAAATATTCGACGGTTCGCAATCTCGCGCGAAAGAAAAATCTCCATATTTCCTGTGCCTTTAAACTCTTCAAAAATAACTTGATCCATACGGCTACCGGTTTCTACCAAGATCGTCGCTAAAATAGTCAACGACCCCCCATGTTCAATTTTACGTGCTGATCCAAAAATACGTCGAGGAATTTCCAAAGCGCGTGCATCAACGCCTCCCGACAAAGTTCTGCCCCCTGAAGGCCTTTCCGCATTATGAACACGCGCAAGCCTGGTCAATGAATCGATCAAAACCATCACATTCTCTCCGGAGCTGACTTCACGATACACCTGCTGCATCAACTCATTGGCGGTTGCCACGTGATGATCATAAGCTTGATCCGAAGATGACCAGCGAACCTCCGCGGATATATTGCGCCGAAAATCTGTTACTTCCTCCGGGCGCTCATCGATTAGCAAACAATAACGTTTCATGTTCGGAGAACTTTTCGCTACAGCTTGACAGATATGTTTAAGAAGAGTTGTTTTGCCAGAACCAGGGGGTGCCACGATCAACCCGCGCTGTCCCATGCCAATAGGGCAAACCAGGTCCATCACCCTCATCGTAAGCTCGGAAAGACCATCTTCAAGCCGTATGCGTGGCGATGGGTCAAGGGCTACCCCAGCATAAAAACGGCTTTCCTCTTCGCCAACGACTCTTTGCGATCTTTGAGGCAAAGGACGCACAGGCCGATGCCCTGGATGATGAACGCCATGACTCGCATGATAATTGCTTCTGGGATTATGGGAAAATTTTTTCATGAAAATTTTTAAGGAACTACTTTTTGAACAATATGAAACTTAGTTGATTACACTCGGCCAACCTACTGAAAGA
>JBAYLJ010000050.1:0-6951 GCA_041664145.1 Candidatus Omnitrophota bacterium
GTCTCACGGGATAAATTCGCACAGGCTGACTCGATGTCGCTTACGGCTTCATAAGCCAGGTGCTCATTTAAAGGAAGATAGATGAAGATACTCTCAGGCCGTCTTAAAGGACGAAATTTTTATATGCCGTTTGGTATACGGCCGACGTTAGATGTTATTCGAAAGTCGTTATTTGATATTTTGGATCCTGACATCGAAGGCGTTGATTTTCTTGATCTTTTTTCCGGTAGCGGTGCTGTGGGCTTGGAGGCGATCTCTCGGGGTGCAAAAAATGTCACCTTTGTGGAAAAAGACCCCAAACATGTTGATGTCATAGAAGAAAATCTTGTGCTCCTGGAGATCCCGCATCAAGAGCGTAAAGAGCGTTATTTTATGGTAGAAAAAGGCGATGCCTTTGCCTTGATCAAGATTTTTCATGCGAAGGGGAAACGATTCGATATTATTTTTATAGACCCTCCTTATAGTCGGGAACTTGCAAAAAAAGCCTTGAAAACCCTATGTGCCTATGATATAGTTAAGCCCAATTCATTGGTGATATTTCAGCATGAAAAAAGAGAGGCTTTGCCACAAGCGCAAGGCCGTTTTTCTGTTGAAAGGGTAAGAAAATTTGGATCATCTTTGCTGACAATATACAGGAGCACCTAACGTGTCACAATTAGCTGTTTATCCCGGAACATTTGACCCCATTACAAACGGACATATTGATCTGATCGAGCGCGCGCGCCATATTTTTCCAGAAGTTATTGTTGCGGTCGCAGGAACTTCTCGAAAAAAACTCCTTTTTAATACTGAGGAAAGAGTTGCGATGGTTAAGCAAGCAACAAAGGGGATGGGCGGGGTTAAGGTTCAAGTCTTTAATGGGCTTGTTGTCGATTTTGCAAAGAAAAATAAAACGCGTGTTCTCCTGCGCGGTATTCGTATGATCTCTGATTTTGAATATGAATTTCAAATGACGCTTACGAATCGACGCCTTGCAGAGCAAATTGAAACTGTTTTTCTCATGCCTTCAGAGAAATATTTCTTTATTTCATCAACTCTTTTGAAAGAAGTGGCGGCTTTAGGAGCTAATATCTCAACTTTTGTTCCTCACTTTGTTGCTCAAAAGTTAAAAGCAAAATTAAAATTATGAAGATTGCTGTTAAAGACATTCCTGCGACGGGCGTGGATATCGAGGGGATGCTCAAAGAGGATGAATTAAATATTCGGCCCCTAGAGATCAAGTGTCTTGAACCTTTAGTGGTAAGCGGGCGAACTGATAGAGATGGTTCTATTGTTCATGCCTGGGGTAAGGCGAAGACAAGATTTCATTATGTTTGTGCACGCTGCCTTGCGGTATTTGACAAAGATTTTGATCAAGATTTTGACTTTCATTATGCCCTTGATCCTCAGATGACAACGATCGATTTGGGGGATGATATTCGTCAAGAAATTATATTAGGTTTTCCTGAGAAAATTTTGTGTGATGAAGAATGCAAGGGCCTTTGCTTGCATTGCGGCGCAGATCTAAATCAGGAAGAGTGTCATTGTAAGAAGTAAGATCATTAACAGTCCTTATGTGTTTCGCTTAAGGCGGGACGTAGGGAAAAACGTGTTCCTGGTTTAACGATGGCAAGGCGTTCGTAAATCAGGCACTCATTGAAGGAGAATATCATGGCATTACCAAAAAGACAACATTCGAAACAGCGTGGACGAAAGCGTAGAACGCATTGGAAGATCACGCTGCCGTCGCTAGGCCTCTGCGGCCATTGCGGCAAACAAGTTTTACCTCATCGTGTTTGTCCCTTTTGCGGCTTTTACAAAGACAAGCAGGTTGTTGAGATCAAGATTAAAGACAAGAAGAAGGCAAAATAATTCAAAATTAAAGATTCAAAAGTTAAAGCTTAAAAAAGTTTTGACGTCTTGGTTTTTTGGTTTTGTTTTTTTTTAGTCTTTGGGTTTATGGCTAAATCTTGAGTTTTGACTTCTGATTTTTGAATTGACAGGAGAACAGCATGAATATTATCGTTGATGCCATGGGTGGAGATCACGCACCTCGTGAAATTGTCGATGGCGCTATCCAGGCGGTTAAGGAGTTTGATGTCAGCATTACGCTTGTTGGCATTGAGCCTAAGATTCGTGCTGAGTTAGCAAAGTATGAATACGCAAAAGATAAAATAGAAATTATTCATACCGATGATGTCGTGGACATGCACGACCATGCAACGATCTCCATTCGAAAAAAGAAAAATTCTTCCATTTCAACGGGGATCAATCTCCTTAAAGAATCAAAAAAATATGATGCCTTTATCAGCGCTGGTAATACCGGTGCTGTTGTCTGTGCTGCGACATTTTTTTTGGGTATGCTGCCAGGTGTGGATCGTCCAGCCATCGGCCTTGTCATTCCAACGTTAAAGAAGTTTTCTTTTCTCATCGATGTCGGCGCCAATACTGATCCCAAACCCGAACATTTATTACAATCTGCCATTATGGCAAAAGTGTATGCCCAAGAAGTTATGGGGATCAACGATCCACGTATTGGATTGTTAAATATTGGCGCAGAGGAGACCAAGGGGACAGACTTTATGAAAGAAACCCATCGTCTTTTTTTAGAGCGGCTTTCTAATTTTGCCGGTAATGTTGAAGCGAATGAAATTTTTGCCGGCCGCTGTGATTGCATTATCTGTGACGGTTATGTTGGGAATGTCGTTATTAAGATTTCTGAAAGTTTAATGGAGTCTGCTCTGGCACTTATCCGACGTGAAATGAAAAAAAGCCCCCTTGCTATCCTCGGTGCGGTTCTAATGCGCGGGTGCATGCGTGATATTAAAAAACACGCGGATTATAGTGAATATGGCGGGGCGCCGCTCTTAGGCGTTAATGGCCTCGTGATGATCAGCCATGGACGCTCTAATGCCAAAGCGATCAAGAACGCGATCCGTGCAACAATGCGTGAGATTGAAAACAATATGATTGAACACGTGATCAAAGAGGTTACGGTTGATGAAGCACATTGAAATTATTGCGGTTGGTCATTATGTTCCTTCCAAAAAATTTACCAATGCTGATCTAGAAAAGATCGTTGATACCTCTGATGAGTGGATCATTTCACGCACGGGCATTAAAGAGCGTCGCATTGCAGGGGAGCATCAAAAAACAAGCCACCTCGCTATTGAGGCAGCGCGCGAAGCTCTTCTTAACGCAAAGCTAAATCCTTTAAAAGTTGATCTCGTTATTGTGGCCACAACATCGCCAGATAGTAATTTTCCGTCTGTTGCCTGTCTTGTGCAGAAAGCTCTCGGAATTAAAAATGCTGTTGCCTTTGATGTTTCAGCTGCTTGCGCAGGATTTGTTTATGCTCTGTCAACCGCGCATCAATTTTTGCTAGCCGGTAGTTATAAAAATGCTCTTGTCATTGCTGCGGATCGGCTGACCACGATGATCGATTGGCAAGATAGAGGCACATGTGTTTTGTTCGGAGATGGAGCAGGAGCTTGTGTGATGGAGTTATCTCAAAGAGATGGGATTCTTTCGGAGCATCTAGAAAGCTTTGGTGAATACGGGGCGTTGATGCAAGTGATCACTCCAGACACACGACATCCTTCAAGGCCTAAACAATCCCAAGGCGTTTTGCCGTATATCCAAATGCAGGGCCCTGAGCTTTTCAAGATCGCTGTTAATTCAATGGCAGATTGCGTCGAGAAAGCCCTTGAGAAAGCCAAAATTAAGATTTCAGATGTTGCCTGCGTTGTTCCCCATCAGGCTAATGACCGCATTATCAGTGCGGTTGCAAAAAAGCTTAATATCCCCAAAGAGAAATTTTTTATTAATATCGAAAAATATGGCAACATGTCAGCAGCTTCTGCTGCGGTCGCATTTTACGAAGCCATCCAAGTTGAGCGTATTCGTAAAGGTGATCATGTTGTTATTGTTGCCTTTGGCGCAGGATTAGTTTCAGGAGCCATGGTGATCAAATGGTAGACATTGCAATCATTTTTCCAGGTCAGGGTGCGCAAAAGGTTGGCATGGGGCGAGAATTTTACGATAACGTCCCAGCAGCAAGGGCGCTTTTTGACAAGGCTCAATCCATTCTTAATAATGATTTAATCGATGTTCTTTTAAACGGCCCTCAGGAAAAGCTTACGCTAACGGCTTATTCTCAGCCGGCGATTGTCAGTGTTTCGTTGGCAGCGCTTGAGGCTTTCAAGCAAAGTGAGAAATTTAAGAATGTTAATATCAGGTTTGCTGCTGGCTTAAGCCTCGGCGAATATTCAGCGCTGATCGCGTGCGGGGGTTTATCTTTTGAAGACGGTATTCGTTTGGTGCAAAAGCGTGGGGCATTGATGGAGCAGGCCTGTAAGCTTGAAAAAGGAAAGATGGCTGCGATCATTGGATTTGATAAGAATCGCCTGAAAGAGATTTGCGCACAAACTGGTGCCCAGATCGCCAATTTTAATTCTTCTGAACAAATTGTTATCAGCGGTCACGCAGAAAAGATTGACGCTGCGGTCGCTTTGATTGAAAAAGAAGGCCCAAAGAACATCGTTGTCTTGGATGTTGCCGGTGCTTTTCATTCAAGCCTGATGAACTCTGCGGCAGAAAATTTTAAAACTGAATTAAAGGCCTTTGTTATTCATCCTCTTATTATTCCCTTGGTCACAAATGTAACAGGGCAATCTGTTTCTGATCCAAGTCTTATCCGAGAGAATTTACCCAAGCAAATCATCTCATCTGTTCTCTGGGAAGATTCTGTGCGATTTATGGCAAGTCAGGGCGTAACCACATTTCTGGAAATTGGGCCTGGCAAAATTCTCAAAGGCCTTCTTCGCCGCATTGATCCGGCACTCAAGGTGTATAACATTGAGAAGCCTGAAGATATTGCAGCGCTCCCTTTCTAAAAATCTCTCCATTCTTGATAAAAATCCACAATTTTGAGTGAATCCTCACGCATAATACTGTATTATAATAATATATAGATTAATATACATACGATGAGCGCAAATTCCTTAACTTTAAAAGAAATTGAAGAGATCTTACCCCAAAGATACCCTTTTTTGTTGATAGACAGGGTTTTGGATTATAAGGAAAATGATTTTTTAATTGCGGTCAAAAATATTACGGGCAATGAGTGGGCGTTAGGCGATGGGCAGGGTCACGTCGATGATTTTCCTCAAATGTTACTCGTTGAGGTTGCAGCCCAAGCGGCTATTATTTTTCATCACGAGAGCGTGATTAAGAGTAAAAAGAAACCACAATATTTCTTGGGCAAGGTAGAAGTAGAGTTTTTTCATGCCGCACAAGCAGGTGATCAGCTAGATATTAAAGTGCTTGCTGGTAAAATATTGCAAGCAGGTGGATATTCAGACATTCAAATTGAAGCTCAAGGTAAGAAAGTTTCAAGCATCCGTATTTTTTATGGAACAAAGTTAAATAATGATTAAGAATTCGAAAAATAATAATCAACGCGTTGTGATTACCGGCCTTGGGGTTGTTTCGTCTATTGGCATAGGCTGGCAGGAATTTTGGAAAAATCTTCTAGCCGGCAAATCCGGCATTAGTAAAATTACTTCTTTTGACACTTCCCAATATGACCGTCATTACGGCGGAGAAATAAAGAATTTTGACCCAACGCAATTTATTTCAAAACGAAGATTTTTCAAGATGGGTCGAGCTTCGCAGCTGGCTGTTGCGGCAGCGAAATTAGCCCTAGAAGACGCGAAGTTAGATAAAAAGACGATAACAGGTAAGAGGGTAGGAGTTGTTGCTGGGACAACCATGGGTGAGCCTCAGATCTTAGAAAATCTTTATTATAAATCAGCCCTGGAAAAGAAGTTTGTTGCAGATAGTATATCAGCCTTGACCTATTCTCCCAATTTTATAACCGTAAGCGTCGCAAAAGAATTTGGATTAAATTCTTGTAATCTTTTATTTGGCAACGCTTGTTCTGCAGGTAACTACGCACTTGGATATGCTTTTGATCTGATTAAGGCTGGAAAAGTTGATGTGATCGTTGCGGGCGGGGTAGATGCTTTTTCAGCCATAGCTTTTACCGGGTTTAATCGTCTTTTGGTCATGGCACCGGAGAAGTGTCAGCCTTTTGATAAAAATCGCAAAGGAATGCTTTTGGCTGAAGGTTGCGGAATGCTTATTCTCGAAAGCCTTGATAGCGCATTAAAGCGAAAAGCTATGATTTACGCTGAAGTCTTAGGCTATGGATTGTCTTGCGATGCCGTCAGCATGACAACATCGGATCATGAACAGATCATAAAGGCCACGAAAAAGGCATTAAGAAATTCCACTATTAATCCAATTGAAATTGATTATATAAGCGCTCATGGAACAGGGACTATTGAAAATGATCGCGCAGAATGCAAGGCTTTTAAGGCTATTTTTGGAGAGAGATTAAAAGATATTCCCGTGTCATCAATTAAATCAATGCTTGGCCATCCGATGGGAGCCTCTGCTGTGATAGAGGCCATTGCCTGCTGCCTAGCTATTAAAGATCAAAAGGTACCTCCGACAATTAACTTTGAAACAAAAGATCCGGATTGTGATATTGATTGCGTGCCGAATAAATTTCGGGCATGTAAAATTAAAACAGTACTAAATAATTCCCAAGCATTTGGCGGGAACAATGCATCCATTATTTTGCGCACAGTTTTTAGATAGACTTAGTTAGAAAGTTACTCATGACTAATAAATTAATCAAAAAGAAAAAGAGTTTTCTAGCTTTAATTCACTCCCTTGGATACAAAAAGAATATGTTTAAAATAAGCTTTAGCAAAAATGGTCCCCAAGGACAATTCGTTTATGCTGTTAGATTTCCAGTTTCATATAAAAATAGTCAGTTATTGAGTCAGAGGGTAAATTTTACAAATTATTTTGATTGGATGGGTCAAGTAAGAGAATATAGCTTGATGCCGATTTCAAAAAAGATAATAAAGTTAACAAAAAGCGGAAAATGGGGATTGGCCA
>JBAYLJ010000051.1:0-6919 GCA_041664145.1 Candidatus Omnitrophota bacterium
ATCTTTCAATGATGAAATTTTATCAGTTAACATGCGGCGGCCTCCTGTGTCTGCTGCTTTGCGTCACGATACTGGCTTAAAAGCTCTTTGATCTTTGCAGGCTTAACACGTTGATGAACATCATCATTGATCATCACAACAGGCGCTAGCCCACAGGCACCAAAACAACGCCCAACCTCTAAAGAAAACATTTTATCTTCCGTTGTTTCTCCAACGTTAATCCCTAAAATTTTTTGCATCGTCGATAAAACCTCTTTCCCTCCGCGCACATAACAAGCGGTTCCTAGACAAACGCGCACTAAATTTTTTCCACGAGGATTTGTTGAAAAAAAAGAATAAAAAGACACAACACCAGCAACTTGACTATAAGGTATGCGTAGCCGCTCGCCAATCCGACGCAAAACATTCTTAGGAAGATATCCAAATAAATTTTGAGCTGTTTGCAAGATTGGGATCAAAGCTCCATCCACGGACTTGTAAGTATCAATAATCTCTTCTAGGCGCTTGAACATTTCTGCCTCAGAGAGTTCACCACAACAGCAGGAACATGCGGGCTGATCTTTTGGTAAACCTTGGCTTGCTTGTTTCACGACCCCTCCTTTTTAATGTCTATAAAATAAAACCGGCTTACCTTTGACGGTAAACCGGGAAATCGCTCCATGGCCACGAAATGAAAATAACATATCTACTAACAAGACTCTCCTTGCTGATTCACAAAAAAAATCATACAGTTATGTTTGCGATAAAGATATTATACATAAAATATAAAAAAGCAAAAAGGTTTTTTACAAATCACATCTTTTTTTTGCCAGGAAGCTCTTGGCTTAAAAAGCGGTCAACGCATCCGGATGAAGACTTTCTTTTGCTTAAACGCCTCTTTCAAGCAAGAAAATGACAGCGCAGGCATTTCGATTTCATTATAAACACAGCCAATGTCTTGCGGCAGATGCGCATCAGAGCTTGAGACAAGAACGTAAGGATGCTGCCCTAAATTAACCGCGCTACAACTCGCATGGTAAACTTCCAAAGCATCCACAATAGGTTCCGGCGGAATAAAGCCCAATTGAGAGATAAGTCCAAAGACGAGCCTATCGACGTGAGCCGGAATGACAAGGCCGCCGCGATCCTTAACTTTTTTGCAAAGATCATAAAAACTTATTGTGGTCGCATTGCCCAAATATTTTTCGACAAAACCTAAGACCTCTTCTTCTTCATTAACATAAACCTGATCGCCAAAAATCCCCGGCTGGTTATGAATGTCGGGCAAATGCGCCTCAGCATATTCGCCAAATTCCATAATGGTCCCTAGGTCTTCAAAGAGGCAGAGGACATGACATTCCTCGCACGTTGTAACTTCCGCCCCGCCCAAACAAAATAATCCTGCTTTTTGGCAAAGAGAAAAGAACGTTGGACAATTTCTTGTGCAGTTATGATCGGTCAACGAAATGAGCGACAATCCTTGCTCTTGCGCCGCTGCCACAATGTTCTGCGGTGACATCAAAAGGCTTGCGCAAGGTGACACGGTTGAATGAATATGAAAATCCGCTTTAATCAGCATGAGGCCTTTGCCAATAATTTACTAACGAGAACTGAGAGCTCAAATTGATTCATCTTGGAACGAAAAATCGCTATTTTTTCCTTCTGAGCCGCGCGGATCATGTCATCAAGGATCTCACGGTCGTTAGCGATAAGCAGGGCGCGAATGCCAACCAACTTTGCAACAGCAACGGTGTTGATATGCGCCTGGATCGTAATTAAAACATTGTCCGCGACCGCATGCGCCATAACATCACTTAACAAGTCTGATGTGTATCCTCCAGAAATCGTTGCATCTTCAAACTCTTGCTGCACAAGCGTTAAGCCTTTTAATTGCATCATGTCTTTAATGGTCATTGTCATTCCCTTTCTTTCGTTTAAAATCAATTACCGCGCGTACCGTTGTCCCCTTGCCAAGCGCAGAATGAAAATCAAAGGTATCTGAAACGCGACGAATATTCGCTAACCCCATGCCTGCGCCAAAGCCTAAAGACTTGATCCATTCATTGGCTGTTGAATATCCTTCTTGAAGCGCGAGCTCAGGATGCTCAATGCCAGGGGCTGAATCCTTGGCAATAATTTCCGCATGATCATTATCGATCACTACGGTCAATGTCCCTCCCTCAGAATGAACTGTGATATTGATCTCCATCTCATACATAGCTACGGCGACACGTCGAATATCTCGAGGATCCAGCTTGCGCTCTACGAGAAGCTTTTTGATGCGATTAGACGCATTGCCAGCATGTTCAAAATCGTATTTACGAATACGGAATATTTTGCGAATATTGTGCACATCCACGGGTGTACTTTGAGCCAAGAGCTCTTCCATGCGCGCAACTTCTTTATTGATCGTTATCAAAAGCCCGACATTAATATCACGGCTCGTGATCATGCCAACAAGGAGGTTATTTCTATCGACAACGGGAAAGCGTCCATATTTAAATTTATCGAAATAGGAAATGGCGAAGGCAAGCGGCATGTCCTCTTCTAGCATCACAAGCTTCTTCGACATATGCTTCTCCGCAAGCTCCTGCATATAGCCATTGTCCAAGGCTTTAAAAATATCATCAATGCTCAAAATACCCAAAAGCCGATCTTTCTTCACGATAGGGATCCCTGTGACATTCTTTTGTTTCATTAAAGTCTTAATATGGTCTAAAGAATCTTCAGGAGAGGCAACAACGAGATTACGGCTCATCACGTCTTTGATCTTCAATCGATAGATCAAATCCAAGATCAAGGATGTGGATTCTTCCATCTTAATGGGAATGCTCTTATCAATCACCATAGTTACCCTTTCAAGCGGTGGATAACGCCGCAAACTTCAAAGGTTGATAGCTTTGTCTTAAGCAATGTCATATCAAACTCTTTCGCCGCGGCTTTCATGTCGGCTGTCACAGCCTTACCGTTAACGATAATAACCCCCATCGCGCTAACAATATCAGCGGTACGCATCGCCTGTGTCGTGGAGAGTGATGTGATCAAAAGATCGACTTCTTCGTCGATAAGGAGCACATCGCTCATGAGATCCGAAACAACAAAATGTTTTAAATCTTTAACGCCTGTTTCTTTGCGGCGATGCAAAACTTCACAGCCTAATTCCTTAATCAATTGATCAATCTTCATGAACTTGCCTCTTTGCTTTTGGGTAATCATGCTCCTTGGAAAGAGCATTAACAAAATAAAATAAATTTTCTATTTTCAACTCTATGTTCACCGTATCTATCACGGTCCCCTCTGTCTCACGGATATAGACGCGCGCAAAATTGAGAACACCTTTGATCCCTGCGGCAATCATCTTATCACAAACAGAAGAGGCTTCGTGCTCAGGAACAGCGATCACGCCTACTTTAACTTGATTTTTCTTAACAAATTCTTCCATTCTTTCCAAGGGATAAATCGGCACCTTAGCCTCAGGATCCCATTTAGACTTGCTAATATCAAATCCAGCAACGATTTTTAGACTTTCACCGTGAAATCCATTGTATTCAATCAATGCACGACCAATATTTCCGCACCCAACAACAATAACCTTCTGCTTGCGGTCACCAATTAAAGTTTGATTGAGCTTCTCAACCAAGCTATCGACATCATAGCCGCCCCGCTTGTTACCCGTGATCTTAAAGGCAGAGAAATCTTTGCGCACCTGGGAAGAGGACAACCCCGTGGCATCCCCTAAATTATCTGAGAATACCTTTACCATCCCAAGTTTCTTAAAATTTGTTAATACATTCTTGTATTTAAGTAATCGTGATATAAAATCCTTACTCTCCGCCATGACAAATCGCTCCTTTCAATATTTAATGTTACAATAGTAACATAAATACTACTAAAGTCAAATTAAATATCCTTTTAAGAACAAAAGATTTTTCTTGATTAGTTATGACCTTTCCTTTATAATCCCACCATTCTTAAGCTTTTCAAGGAGGATTCAAAATGGAAACAATAAAAAATCTCGAGCTCAAGCCTGGACTCTTAGACTACATTGCTCAATGGAAAGACAAGCCTGGAAACCTTATCATGATCTTGCACAAGGCGCAGGAAGAATACGGCTTTATTCCCCGTAATGTTGCTTTTAAACTCGCAGAAGTTTTGGCTGTTCCTCTCGCTAAGATTTATGGCGTTATTACTTTTTATCATTACTTTAAATTAGAAAAACGTGGAAAAAATATTATCGCTGTCTGCATGGGGACGGCTTGCTATCTTAAGGGTGGCGAAGATATCGTCAAAGAGCTTGAAACCATCTTAGGGGTAAGCCTTAATGATATGACCCCTGATGGAAAATTTTCTATTGAAGCAGTGCGATGTTTAGGCTGTTGCGGATTGGCTCCGGTCATGTCCATTAATGGAACAGTCTACGGGAAGCTTCTCAAAAGTCAGCTTCCAGAAATTCTTTCTAAATACTAAGCAATGCATTTTACGCTTTGTGATTTCTTAAGCGATATTGTTCAAAATGCCATCGAGGCTGAGGCAACGCTTATTATCGTTGATCTTATTGAAACGGAAGAAAAATATAAATTCCTCGTTGCTGATAACGGTAAAGGCATGGATCCAGAAACATTATCAAAGGTCCAAAGTCCTTTTTTCACAGATGGCAAAAAACATACGCGTGCACAAGGCCTTGGTTTATCGTTCTTAGCACAAGCTGTTGAGCAAGGCTGTGGTACTTGGGATATCAGGTCCGAAAAAAATTTCGGAACTTCTATTGCTTTTACTTTTGACAAGTCTCATGTGGACACTCCCCCTCTAGGTGATGTGCCACAAACACTTCTACAGCTAACGATCTTTGACGGAAAACATGAATTTGTTGTCAATCGATCACGTAATGACAAAAAATATACCGTCATTCGTAATGATCTGAAGAAAACTCTTGGAGACTTATCTTGCGCTGGCAATCTTATGCTAGCCAAAAAATATATAAGCAGCCTTGAACAAGATATTATTAACCCTTAGGAGCTGGATATGAGCAAGCTGACCCTTGATGATTTAAGAAAAATGCGTGAATCGCTAAAAAAAGACATGGACAAGCGCGATAGCGAAAAAGACGTCCGTATTGTTGTCGGGATGGGAACTTGCGGCATTGCCGCAGGAGCCAAAAGGACTTTAGATGCTTTTATCGAAGAACTCGATAAACGCAATCTTAAAAATGTAGCTGTAAAACAAACTGGCTGCATGGGCAACTGCAACGTTGAACCTACGGTTGAAATCTTCATGCCCGACATGCCCACCACGCTTTATGGTAACGTTTCAGAGGATACAGCACGCAAAATTATCCAGAAACATATCCTGGATAAAACATTATTAGATGATCATATTCAAGATAAACCTTCTATTGATATTGTTAAACATTAACGAGGTTTTTTATGTCCTATAAACACTATATTCTTATTTGCTCTGGAACCGCTTGCGAATCAAATCATGCGCATGAAATCCACGATAATTTCGTTAAGGAAATCAAAGCTCACCAGCTTGAGAATGATGTTCAAATCGTCAAAACAGGTTGTTTTGGTTTCTGCGAACAAGGTCCTATTGTTAAAGTCTTGCCTGACAACGCCTTTTATGTTCGACTCAAACCCGAAGATGTTCACGAAATCGTTGAAGAAAACATCATCAAAGGAAGGATTGTCAAACGTCTTTTGTATAGTCCAAAAGAGGACAAGGGCCGCCATCAAATGACCGATGTGGCCAACATTGATTTCTATCAAAAACAATTTCGCATTGTCTTAAGAAACTGCGGTATTATTGATCCTGAAAAAATTGATGAATACATTGCCCGAGACGGCTACAAGGCGCTCGAAAAAGTCCTTTTTGAAATGTCCCCCGACCAAGTCATTGAAGAAGTCACAAAATCTGGGCTCCGTGGACGTGGTGGGGCAGGTTTTCCTACAGGAATGAAGTGGTCGTTCACAAAAAAAGCTCCTGGCGATATCAAATATATTGTATGCAACGCTGATGAAGGCGATCCTGGGGCTTACATGGACAGAAGCACTCTCGAAGGCGATCCCCACTCTGTCTTAGAAGCGATGACCATTGCCGGCTACGCTGTTAATGCTAGCAAAGGATTCATCTATATCCGCGCAGAATATCCCCTAGCCATTGAGAGACTCAATATCGCTATTGCCCAAGCGCGTGATTATGGTCTCTTAGGCGAAAATCTTCTTGGAAGTAAATTTAGTTTCGATATTGAAATCCGATTAGGCGCAGGCGCCTTTGTTTGCGGTGAAGAAACCGCACTTTTGGCTTCGCTTGAAGGCGAACGCGGGATGCCAAAGCCCCGCCCTCCATTCCCAGCTGTCAAAGGACTTTGGGGCAAACCAACGGTTATCAACAATGTTGAAACCTGGGCAAATATTCCTGTCATCATCTTAAAAGGTGCCGGATGGTTTTCCAAGATCGGAACCGAAAAGTCTAAAGGGACAAAAGTCTTCGCCTTAACAGGAAAGATTAACAACTCTGGCTTGATCGAAGTCCCCATGGGAACGACGCTACGAGAGATCATTTTTGATATTGGTGGTGGAATCAAAGATGGCAAGCAATTTAAGGCCGCACAAACCGGAGGTCCTTCGGGTGGTGTTATCCCTGCTCAATTCTTAGATACTCCCATTGATTACGACAACCTGGTCGCCATTGGCTCCATGATGGGCTCTGGCGGCATGATCGTTATGGATGAAGATGACTGCATTGTTGATATCACAAAATTTTATTTACAATTTTCTGTCGATGAATCATGTGGTAAATGTGCGCCTTGTCGTATTGGAGGCTATCAGCTTCTCCATCTGCTTGAGAAAATCACAAACGGTCATGGAGCAATGGATCATCTTGACAAAATGTCAAGGATTTCCCAAGCCATGCAAAAGGCATCGCTATGCGGACTAGGACA
>JBAYLJ010000052.1:0-6846 GCA_041664145.1 Candidatus Omnitrophota bacterium
GATGTTCAAGTCCGATCTGAGATCGGAAAGTCAGGAGCACAAAAAGTACGCCTAGCGAACGGCATTCCGGCTATTGTCTATGGCGGCAAATCAAAGCCGATGACGGTCACTGTTGATCGCAAGGCTTTTGAGCATATTATGCGCGTTCATCATGGGCAAAGCATTATTTTCCAAGTTAACGTGATGGAGAAAGAAAAGAATGTCCAAGATTTTTTTGCTGTTATTAAAGAGATGCAGCATGACCCCGTAGGCGATCAAGTGACGCATGTGGACTTTGCGCGTATTTCTTTAAAAGAAAAGATTGAAGTCAAGGTTCCTGTTGTTGCCCAAGGAGAGCCTCTTGGCGTTAAGAAAGGTGGCGGTTCCTTGGAGCATCATTTGTGGGAGATTAAGATTGTCTGCTTGCCAACGCAGATCCCTCAGCATATTAATGTGGAGGTATCGCATCTTGACCTTAATCAGTCGATCCTTGTGAAGGATCTTGTTCTCCCTGAAGGCGTTGTTGCACATCACGACCCAGAAACAATTGTCATGACGGTTGTTCCTCCAATGAAAGAGGAAGCTGCTAAGTCGGAGGAAGAACAAGGCCCGCAAGAGCCAGAAGTGACCAAAGAGAAGAAAGAAAAGAAGGAAGAGGCTCCTGCTGCGGATGCGCAGGCTTCTAAAAAAGATGCACCAGCTCCTAAGAAATAATACAAAAGAAAGTGTATCGTTTTGGTCAACGATTATTTGTTGGTAGGATTAGGAAACCCTGGCAAAGAGTACGCGGCAACGCGACATAATTTTGGTTTTTTAGTTGTGTCGCATTTTGCAGATCTTTATCAAATCAAATTTGTTAAAAGTGCTAAATATCATGGCATGATCGGATGCGGGACCATCGAAGGAAAGAGGGTTCATCTTCTTTTACCTTTAACGTATATGAACGCCTCTGGTGTTGCGGTTAAGGCCTTTGTTCAAGCCCAAGAGATAGCCTTAGGGCATGTCCTTGTTCTTTGTGATGATTTTCATCTTGATTTTGGCGAGATACGTATTCGCCCTCAGGGAAGTTCTGGCGGGCATAATGGATTGACCTCTGTTGTTCAGGAGATTGGCAGCGAGGATGTTGCACGGCTGAGATTAGGCATAGGGGCTCCAAGAGAAAAAAGCCAGACAATAGATTTTGTTCTTTCCGATTTTAGGATCAATGAGAAAAAAAGACTTCAAGAAATTATTAGCGAAGCGACAGATTGCTGCAATGTTTTCTTGATGTCTGGGATAAGTCAAGCAATGACTCGTTTTAACAAAAGGAGTAAAAAAGAGGAAGAAAAATAATGAGAAAATATGAATTAGTTGTCATTGTGGATGCGTTAACCACAAAAGAAGAAAAAGATGTCATCATGAAAAAAGCGACGGATGCTATTGGAAAATCTGGCGCCAAAGTGATCAACAATCAGGTATGGCTTGCCAGACAGAAATTTTCTTTCAAGATCAAGCGTCGTATGGAAGGAACATATTACCTTTTAAATATTGAAGCTGATCCAAGCGTGGTCGTTAAGATCCGAGAAGCCTTAGGCCTTGTTGAAGAAATTCTTCGTTTTGAAGTGATTAAAATTGATTAAGAGATAAGATAAGGAAGGAGCAGCAAAGCTATGGCGAGTTTAAATAAAGTTCTTTTGATCGGAAATTTAACCAAAGACCCTGAATTGCGCTATACCCCCAACGGTATTGCCGTGGTCAATCTGCGCATCGCCGTGAATCGTCGTTTCCGTGATCGTGCTTCAGGGGAGCTCAAGGAAGATACGTGTTTCATTACCGTGACAGCTTGGGATAAGCAGGCTGAAGCGTGCAATCAATATTTAAAAAAAGGAAGCCCTATTTTTGTTGAAGGAACACTTCAGTCACGTTCTTGGGAAACCACTGATCATCAAAAACGAAGCACCATTGAAGTGAGGGCTGAACGTGTTCAATTTTTAGGATCTTCGAAAGATTCTTCAGCTAAGATTGTTGAGGACGTAGGAGGATCTGTGGAAGAAAGCCCCAAGGCTGAAAATATTTCTTGGGATGAAGAAGAAAATATTGCATAACCTAAGGAAAAGGATAAAACGATGCGAGAAAAAAGAAAATATGATAAGAAAAATAAAGAACGAAGACCCCGAAGAGTTCATGTAAAACCGCCGCCGCTAACTCCGGAAATCAAGATTGATTATAAGAATTTAGACTTGCTTCATAAGGTGATGGCGCCTAATGGACGTATCTTGTCCCAGCGTTTTACCGGGGCGACATGTAAGCAACAACGTGAATTGACGCAGGCGGTTAAAAGAGCTAAATATTTAGCTTTGTTATCGGTTGGGTCTTCAAAAAAGAGGTTTTAATTATGAAAGTCATACTATCCCAAGATGTTCCTACGATAGGAAAAATAGGCGATGTGGTTACGGTCAAAGAGGGGTTTGCCAGAAATTGTCTTATCCCGCAAAAAAAGGCCTATCTTGCCACCGCTGATAATCTTAAGCGCATTGATCAAATCAAGGCTAAGCAGAAGCTTGAGGCTGATCGCATCAAACAAGAAGCTGAAGAATATGCCAAAAAGCTTTCCGCTGTTTCTTGTACGGTAAGCGTTGAGGTCAATGATCTAGAAAAACTTTACGGTGCTGTGAGTGAGACGGACATTATTAAAGCGCTTAAGGAAGAAGGCTTTGATATTGATAAGAAAACATTAGTGATCGATAAGCCTCTTGAAGAGTTAGGCATTTTTGAAATCGGTGTTAAAGTCCACGCGGAAGTTATAGCCAAGATTAAAATATGGGTGACCAAGAAATAAAAGTTGCGCCTAAAGCCAAAAATATTCCTTTGGCAGCTTACGAAGGAAAAACGGCTCCGCAAAATCTTGAAGCAGAAAAATCTGTCTTGGGGTCAATGATCATTGACCAAGATGCGATTGGCATGGCTGTCGAGATTTTGGATGAGCATTGTTTTTATAATCCTGTTCATCAGAAAATCTTTTTTGTCATCCTCAAGCTCTACAATGATCGCAAGAATGTCGACTTGATCACTCTTTCTGATGAGCTTAAATCTCAAGGCACGCTTGACGATATTGGCGGTGTTAGCTATCTAACGCTTTTGATCGACCTTGTTCCTTCCGCGGCTAATGTTGAATATTATGCAGGCATTGTTAAAGAAAAAAGTATTCAGCGTCAGCTGATCCGCAACGCGACCCAGATCTTAAACGAAAGCTATAATCCTGGGGCCGATGTTGACGAGCTCGTGGATAGTGCTGAGAATTTGATCTTCCAGATCGCAACAGCGCGCGAACGTCAAAAAGCTGTTCACATCAAAGAGCTCATCAAGCAGACCATTCAAGCTATTGATACCTTGTATCAGAAAAAAGAATATGTCACGGGCATCCCCACAGGGTTTATTGAATTTGATAAAACAACCTCGGGGCTACAGAAATCAGATCTTATTATTGTTGCTGGTCGTCCTTCAATGGGAAAAAGTTCCTGGGCGATGAATGTGGCTGAATATGCCGCGATTGAACACAAAGCGAGCGTTGCTATTTTTAGTCTTGAAATGTCCAAGGAACAGCTTGTTCAGCGTATGCTTTGTTCTCATGGGCGTGTTGATGCGCACAAGGTGCGTACAGGATTCTTGCTTCCTTCTGATTGGCCGAAGCTAACCGCTGCCGCAGGAAAACTTTCAGCGGCACCTGTTTTTATTGACGATACACCAGCGATTTCAGTTTTAGAGTTACGTACGAAGGCCAGAAGGCTTAAGGCTGCGCACGATATTAATCTTGTGATCGTTGATTATTTACAGCTTATGCGGGGGACGTCGCAGCGTTCGGATAATCGTCAGCAGGAAATTTCAGATATTTCACGATCGCTCAAAGCCTTGGCGCGCGAGATCGAAGTTCCGATCATTGCGATTAGCCAGCTTTCTCGCGCTGTGGAAAGCCGTCAAGATCATCGTCCTCAGCTCTCGGATCTTCGCGAGTCAGGAGCTATTGAGCAGGATGCTGATTTGGTCGTTCTTTTAATGCGCGAAGAATATTATGCTCCGACGGAAGAAAATAAAGGCATTGCAGAGCTTATTATTGCCAAGCAGCGTAATGGTCCGACGGGAAATATTAAAGTAACGTTTATTAAAGAGTATATGAAGTTTGAAAATCTATCACGCAGCTCAGAATCATAAAAGGGAGAAGAACATGAAGAAATGGCGGCTTGTTATGTTTTGTTGTTTAGGACTAGGATTTGCTTCGCTTGGGTTTGCACAAGAACAAGCTTCGACGCAGGAACCTGTCGTTGAGCAACAAAAACCTTTAGCGGCGGAAGAACCAGCGGCACAAGCGCCGGTGGCTTCTCCAGCGTCCGCGACGGCTGGAACAACAGATTCGCAAGGCACGCAAGCAGCGGATCCCCAAGCCCAGGAGCCCGTGAAACCTGCGTTGGGTGTAGAAGCTTTTCGTACTGAGACAGGAAAGATCGTTAAGGGTATTGATATTAAAGGAAATAAAACAATTGGCTTAACAGCAATTCTTGCGAAAATTAAAACACGCGTAGGTGATGTTTATTCTTCCGGCGTGATCAGCGACGATATTAAGCGTCTTTATAATACAGGGTATTTTGAAGATGTCACTGTTGAAACGGAAGATGTTGATGGCGGAGTAAAGGTGAAAATGAATTTAGCCGAGAAGTCAATTATTAAAAAGATCACCTTCTCAAAAACGCGTTATTACAGTATGCGTTCATTAACCCTTAAGATCAAAAGTAAAAAAGGGAGGTTTTTTGATCGTCGTAATTTGAAAGAAGATGAAATGATTATTAAAGATCTCTATGCCAAGAAGGGGCTGACGAATGCGACCGTTGAGGTGGAGATAGAAAAAGATGAGGTCAATAACGGCACTAATCTTCATTATATTATTAGTGAAGGAGAACGCATCAAGATCAAGAAGGTTCAGTTTAGTGGCAATGAAACCTTTCCCTATAAGAAGTTATTGCGTGTTATTAAAACAAGGCCGGACAGCCTTTTTACGTCTGGATATTTGAAACAAAATATTCTTGACGAAGATATGGATCGGTTAAAAACTTTTTATGCTAATGAAGGCTTTCTTGACGCTAAGGCAAGCTATACCCTTGAACAGGCGCCAAAATCAAAGCTTATTGTCAATGTTCAGATCAGCGAAGGGAAGCGTTACCATTTAGGAAGCTTGGTGATCGCGGGAAATGATAAGGTTTTTACAACAGAGCAGATCCTCAAGGTTATGACCAAGCTCAAGGTCGATGGTATTTTTACTCCTGAAAAGCTTGAAAAAGATATCTCAGATATTAATTCAATGTATTTTGATAAAGGATATATCTTTGCCTCGGCGAAGGAATCAACATCCATCAATGCCGAAACAGGTAAAGTGGACGTTCGTTTGGATATCACAGAGGGTGAGATCGCTTATGTCAATAAGGTCAAGGTGGAAGGAAATAATCGTACACGTGATATTGTTATTCGCCGTGAAGTCCGCTTAAGCCCAGGTGACACTTTTGATGGGACAAAGTTGCGCCGTACCAAAGAGCGCTTAAAGAATCTAGGGTACTTTGAAGAAGTCAATTATGATATTGAAGATACTGCCTTTCCTAACAAGAAAGATCTGGTTGTTCAGGTTAAAGAAGCAAAAACAGGGAGCCTAAGTTTTGGCGGCGGGTATAGCACCGTTGACCAGCTTGTTGGATTTATTGAAGTTCAGCAAAAGAATTTTGATTTTACTAATTGGCCAACATTTACAGGGGGTGGACAAAATTTGACCGCCCGAGCAGAGATCGGCTCTATCCGTAATAACGCAACGCTCAGCTTTACGGAACCATGGATCTTCGATATGCCTATTTCAGGAGGTTTTGATCTTTATCGCAATAGCATTAGCCGCGAAAATGATGTTGGTTACGCCTATGATGAGACCCGTATTGGCGGGGATCTCCGTTTTGGTAAAGAGTTAAGTGAATATTTGTCCAGCGGGGTTGTTTATCGGCTTGAAGAAATCAAGCTTGATAATTTTGCCGACGATGTAAGCAGTGAACTTTTAAGGGAAGAAGGAAAAAATACCATCAGCAGTTTGAGCTTTAACCTCACGCATGATTCACGTGATGATGTCTTTAATCCAAGCCGTGGGCTTGTTTTAGGTGGCACCATAGATATTGCCGGAGGCTTTTTAGGAGGCGATAAAGATTTTTATCGCTTTAAGACAAAGACAAGCTATGACATGCCCATGGTGGCAGGATCTGTTTTAGAATTTCGTTTGAGGACTGGAATTATGGATTCCTATGGGGATTCGACGTATGTTCCTGTTTATGAGCGTTTCTACGCAGGCGGCGCTTATAGTATCCGTGGATACAATGAGCGAAAAGTTGGGCCTCTTGATCCTGGATCAAATGATCCTATTGGCGGTAATAGTATGGTTATTGGAAATATTGAGTACACGATGCCTGTGGTTGATTTTATTAAAGTGGCGGTTTTTCTTGATACAGGTAATGTTTGGGCCGATATGAGTGAGTTTGGGCAGGGAGGCTATAAAACAGGTACTGGTTTAGGCTTGAGGGTTAAGACGCCCATAGGGCCGATCAATCTTGATTATGGTTATCCACTCAACAAAGAACCAGGGGAAGAGACAAAATCAGGTAAATTCTATTTTAGTATCAGTCGATCATTTTAACCATTGTAAGGAGGATGTATGAAAAGAAAGATTTTTGGATTATGCCTAGTCGTTTTTTTAATGTTGTGTTTCACGCAGGTAAGTTTTGCACAGGAGGCCCTCAAGATCGGATATGTCAGCTTGACGCGCGTCTTTGATCAATATACGAAAACAGTTGATTATGATAAAGTTCTCGA
>JBAYLJ010000053.1:0-6824 GCA_041664145.1 Candidatus Omnitrophota bacterium
GATGATTTCTTCAAAGCTTGAATATGAGGTTGTGAAGCGTCTCGATATTCATGTTCTAAAGCCAAGCCAGATTTTTAAGGTTCTCAAGTCGATAAGTTTAGAGGAGCTTGTTTACTTCTTGATTAAGACACAAGGGAGCCCTCCGGAAATTTGTATCAAGAAATTTTTAACCGAATATCGCCGTATTAAGCTTTTTCTTAAAGGCGATGATTTGATGAAGCTTGGTGTTAAGGATGGGAAGAAAATGGGTGAAATATTGCAGCGGCTTCTTGAAAAAAAGATTGACGCAGGAGTTACAACGAAAGAAAGCGAACGTCAACTGTTAGAACAAATGGATCTTTCGTAGAAAGGGAGGGGCATATGAGCCGTATTGAACGTGTTAATGAATCAGTTAAGCGAGAACTTTGCGTGATTGTTCAGCGAGAGATAAGCGATCCACGACTAGAGTTTGTTAGTATTAGCCGCGTGGACGTAAGCCGCGATTTGCGTCATGCAAAGATCTTTTTTAGTGTTTTAGGCGATGAGTCAACGGCCGCTTATGCCGCAGATGGCTTTGAGGCTGCGAAAGGATTTATCAGAAGAATACTATCCCAAAGGATCCAGCTAAAATTTATGCCGGAATTAAACTTTATTTATGATAAAGCTTTTTCTGCCGGGATTGAGCTAAGTGAACAAATGGAAAGGCTTAAGAATGAATCATCGACAAGTTTATGATCTGATTAAGAAAAGCCAGAAAATTCTTATTGCGACACATGTGAATCCAGACTTTGATGCCCTTTGTTCAGAGCTGTTGATGGCAGAATATTTAAAGCTTCAGAAGAAAACATTTACCATCGTTCACGAGAAACCCTTGGCGTCGATGTATCATGTTTTAAGGGGACATCAACAAATAAAAATATTGCCAAAATCTCTTGTTGATTATGATTTAGCCATCATTCTTGATTGTGGCGATATGGGGCGGATTGGTGAAGTCCAGAAAGTTTTTCCAAAAGGAAAAAGTATCTTGAATATCGATCATCATGTTACCAACGTGCAATTTGGGCGCGTTAATCTTGTTGACCCCAGCGCCTCATCAACTGCGGAAGTTATTTTTGAGATGTTCAAAGCCTGGAAGGTTAAATTGACAAAAAAGATGGCTGAGTATTTTTATGTCGGAATTTTAACAGATACAGGATCCTTTCGCTATCAAAACACGACGGCGCGAACGCATCAGATCGTTTCAGAGCTCTTAAAATTTGGGATTTCTCCAGCATTGTTTTATCGTATGGCCTATGAAGACTTAGATGCTGAAGGTTTTAAGTTGCTTTTGAAAGCGGTGAATCAAGCTGAGTATTTTAATAAAGGGGAGATTGTTTGTCTTAAGTTGTCGCGCAAGAGCTTAGACCAAGCCGCTGAACAATTTGATTTAAAAGATAAGATATTTTATCTTTTTCGGATGATGAAAAAAGTTGAAGTGATCGTTCTTTTTTCTGAAATGACATCGAGAAAAACACGTGTCAATTTTCGATCAACAGGATCAGCAAATGTTGCAGCCGTTGCTAAGCTTTTCGGTGGGGGAGGACACAAGGCTGCCAGTGGATGTATTCTTGACAGAGATATCAAGAAAGCCAAGCAAGTTATTCTCAAAGAAGTTCTGAAAAAGGTGGCGTAGCTTATGGAGATTAAACGCATCAATCGGTACAATGGGATTCTTATTATTGATAAGCCTTCAGATATCACATCGCATGATGTTGTTGATATTGTTCGTCGGAAATTTAAGATGAAACAAGTCGGCCATGCTGGAACTCTTGACCCGTTAGCCACAGGGGTTTTGGTTATTTTGTTAGGTCAAGCAACAAAGCTGTTTAATAAGTTTTCAGCTTTTGATAAAGCTTATGTTGCAACAATCAAGCTAGGGGTTACAACAGATACTGCGGATATTCGGGGGACTATTCTCGAGCAGAAGCCGTATGATTTTATTACAGAAAAAGAAGTTAAAAATGTTTTTAATACTTTCCTGGGTGAAATTGACCAGATTCCTCCTATGGTTTCTGCGCTTAAGCATAAGGGTAAGCGCTTGTATCAACTTGCGCGAAAAGGTCTTGAGGTTAAGCGGGAGGCTCGCCGAATTAAGATTTATTCTTTGGATTTATTAAATTTTGCTTTGCCAGAAGTTAAGTTTTCTCTTGAGTGCTCAAAGGGAACGTATGTGCGGAAGATTGCTGAAGACGCAGGAAGTCTTTTAGGTTGCGGAGGCTGCATTTCTCAGATTCATCGAACCAAAGTTGGTCCGTTTTATATTGATCGTGCCGTCAAGATCGAGAATTTTTCGGAGCAAGATATCCGGCCAATGGATTTTTTGTTGGAAAAAGGAGCGGTGTAGATTTTTTATGAAAACGATCTTTATTCATTCACAGAAACGTCTTCAGAAATTCAAGAACCCTGTTGTTGCTATAGGGATTTTCGATGGCATTCACCGTGGCCATCAAGTTCTTATTAAGAAAACAATCGCAAGGGCAAAGAAAATAAACGGCACGTCCATTGTCTTAACATTTTTTCCTCACCCGGTTCAGGTTTTAAATAAACATTTTGATTTATCTTTGTTGGTTTCTTTGCCACATCGGCTTCGACTGATTGAAGAAATGGGGATTGACGTTTGCGTCGTCGTAAGGTTTACAAGAAGATTTGCTACCATGACCGCGGAAGACTTTGTAAAAAAATATTTATCTCGCTTGCTAGGCGCGCATGAAGTTGTTATTGGCCGTAATTTTCATTTTGGAAAAAATCGTAATGGCAATAGTGAGTTATTAAGAGCTGCTTCTGGGCGGTATGATATTAAGGTCCATGCTCTTAAGTCTGTTTGTTATCAAAAAAGCATTATCAGTAGTTCTTTGCTGAGGAGTTTGATCAAGGGCGGAGACCTGTCGCTTGCCAGAAAATATTTAGGTCGTTTTGTTTCAATTTCTGGTTACGTCGTCCACGGTGATCAAAGAGGGCGTCGCTTAGGCGTCCCCACGGCGAATATTAATCAGGGGCAAGAGATTTTACCGCCGACAGGTGTTTATATTGTTGATGTCTTTTGCCTAGGTAAACTGTGGCAGGGAGTAGCGAATATCGGATATCGGCCTTCTTTTAAGAGAAATAAGAAAAGAAATATTGAAGTTCATATTTTTAATTTTAATAAGAATATTTATGGTAAAGGTATCGAAATCCGTTTTTTAAAGAGAATTCGTGATGAAAAAAGATTTCTTCTTCCCGAGCATCTTTGTGATCAGATAGAGCTCGACAAGAGCGAAGCTCGTAAATATTTTTCTAGAAATAAAAAACATCAAACATAAAGTCAATCTCTCCTTTTTTGTGTCCTAGCCGTTTCTTTTTCATTCCAAAATAATAATCTATTTGGCTTATTGTGCAATCAATTTATCCCATAAATAAAGGGATTTTATTATTGACAATCCCATTAATATTTAATATACTCGTAATTGTGGAACAAAGTGGAGGAGAGTGGAGTAAATTATGTTTTACGGTGAACACAACCATAGCATTGATCGCAAGGGTCGCTTGATCCTTCCGGCACGATTTCGAGAAATCGCTAAGGAGAATAGTATTGAGCGTTTTTTCCTAACACGTGGACTTGATAAATGTATTTTTATGTTTAGCGAGTATGAATGGACGACGCAAGAACAAAAATTTAAATCCATGTCGTTTACAAAGAAGGAAAGCAGAAGTTTTAATCGTATGTTTTTTTCTGGCGCTGTTGACATTCGCCCAGACAGGCAAGGGCGATTCATTATCCCTCAGTATTTAAAAGATTTTGCAGGGATTAACAAGGATGTCATGGTGATTGGTATTTCTTCGCGTATTGAAATTTGGGATCAAAAAACATGGAGTCAGTTTTATAGTACCACTCGAGATTCTTGGGAACAGACTGCAGAAAATATTTTGGAGATTTAAGAAATGGTAGCCATGATGGAACATATTGATCATATCCCCGTAATGTGCCAAGAAGTCATTGATCAGCTCAACCTGCATCCAGGTGATCGCATCTTGGATTGTACTTTAGGGCTCGGAGGCCATAGCAAGGAAATGATGAAACGCATCATGCCTGGTGGATCTTTGGTCGCCATTGACAGAGATTCTGATTCAATGAAAATTGCACAGAAAAACCTGGAAGAATATGCAGGGCAATGCACCTTTGTCCAGAAGGACTTTCGTTTTCTTGACACGGTTCTTGATGATTTAAAGATCAAAGAGGTTGATGCTATTATTTTTGATCTAGGCGTGTCAAGTTATCAGCTCGATATGGCTGAGCGTGGTTTTAGTCTTCGCAGCAATGGCCCCTTAGATATGCGCATGGATCGTAATAGCTTTATTTCAGCCTACGATCTGATCAATTCTTTATCAACCAATGAGATTTCTTTAGTTTTGAAGAATTTTGGCGAAGAGCGTTGGCATCAGCGTATTGCAGATTCTTTGGTCAAGGAGCGCGCGAAACATCCTATTGAAACAACGGAAGACTTAAAGAAAATCATTATCAATGCCGTTCCTCGACAATATCAAAATCAAAAAATACATCCGGCGACGCGTTCCTTCCAGGCTTTTCGCATTGCCGTTAATCGAGAGCTTGAAGCCCTAGAGGTTGCCCTTGATAAAGCGATACATTATTTGCGTGTCGGAGGACACCTGTGTGTTATTTCGTTTCATTCACTAGAAGATAAAATTGTTAAAAATAAGTTTTGTAACCACTTAAAACAAGGTACAATCGAAATTCTTACAAAAAAGCCTTTGCGTCCAAGCTTGCCAGAGATTGATAGAAATCCGCGAGCACGAAGCGCTCGATTGCGCGTTGTTCAAAAGAAAGGCTAAAGGGAATCAATGAGCTTAAAGAAATTCTTTTTATTATCAATTGTCATAACCATCTTTGCATTGATTTATGTTCAAATGCAAGTTAGTATTTATGACCTGGCCTATCAAGGCAAGATTCGAGAAGATCAGGTTGAAAGGCTTGTTGACAGCAACACAGATACCATGCTTAATATCGTGCGATTAAAGTCGGCAAGATCGGTAGGGAATTGGTTTTCTGAGAAAAATGCTGAAGTTGTTTTTGTTGATCAAAAGAATATTGTTGAGGTCAAGTCCTCATCGGCTCATGTTGAGCATATTCGCTTAGCTTCTATTCCAAGAAATGTGCAGAATACGATGAACAGGCTAACACAGTTTTTTTCTTTAAGGTCCATTGCTGAAGCTAAGCCGATACGATAACATTATAGTGAAGAAATGCTGTGTATTTTCCAAAAAAATCCCTGAGATTTATTTCCCTCTTTATTGCCTGTCTTTCTTTGTTTATTTTCTTTGCTGTTAAGCTGATCCTTCTTCAAGTCTTTCGATCATCCTATCTTACCCAAGTTGCTGATAAACAACAAACCCATGTCTTTCGTATTGACCCTAAGCGGGGAACGATTTATGATCGAAAAATGCGCCCCTTAGCGCTTGATGTCGCGGCCTTTTCTTTGCATGCTGATCCTCGCATGATGGGAAAAGCGCAGGTCGCAAGGGCCATCGCATTATTGCCACCTATTTTGGGAGTTAGCAAAAGTTTTCTTGCTGAGCGCTTGAGCCGGGACAAGAATTTTGTCTGGCTTGTCCGTAAGCTTTCTATTGAAAAAGCTGATCAAATAAAGAAGCTTAAGATCAAGGGTTTGAGTTTTGTTAAGGAGAGCAGGCGGCGCTATCCAGGGCAATATTCAGCAGCGCATCTCTTAGGTTTTGCAGGGATGGATGATAATGGTTTAGAAGGAATTGAGCTTAAATATGATCATGTCCTTGCGGGACGTTCAGGTGTTGCGCAAATGCTTCGCGACGCACGGCAACAAGATCTTCTCATCGAGCAGACTCTTGTGCGCCCCCAAGATGGATTTGATTTGGTTTTAACGATCGATGAAAATATTCAATATTTTGCCGAGGAAGCTCTTCACAAAGGTTTTGTCCGGTATCGACCTCAAAGTGCAAGCCTTGTCATCATGAACCCTAAGACGGGAGAAATTCTCGCCCTTGTCAATCGTCCAACCTACGATCTCAATGAATTTGGCAAGAGCAATGAAAATCAGAGAAAGAATCGTGCGGTTACGGATATGTACGAGCCTGGATCTGTCTTTAAAATTGTAGCGGCTTCAGCTGCTCTTGAACGCGGAGCTTTTCAAGAAACAGATAAGATTTTTTGCGAAAACGGGCAATATCGAGTCGCGAACCATATTCTTCATGATCACCAGCGTCATGGAACATTGACTTTCCGTGAAGTTATTGAACAGTCGAGCAATATTGGCGTCACAAAGATTGCTCAGAAGATAGGAAGGGAGCCGATTTATGATTATGCCAAGCGGCTCGGCTTTGCTAAGAAAACAGATATCGATATTCCTGGTGAAGTGAGTGGTGCGCTAAAACCAACCAGGCTTTGGTCTAAAACCTCAATCGGAGCTGTTCCGATAGGCCATGAGGTCGGCGTGACAACCATGCAATTAGTTTGCGCGGTTTCCGCTATTGCCAATAATGGTGTTCTTATGCAACCCTTTGTCATTAAAGAGATCAGGGATCAAAAAGGAGAAGTAATCGAAGTTTTCTTTCCTAAAATTGTTCGTCAGGCGATCGAGCCTGAAACTGCTAGTAGAGTGAAAGATATTTTAATTGGTGTTATTGAGAGGGGAACAGGCAAGCTTGCGAAGATCAAGGATGTTTTTGCAGCTGGAAAAACTGGTACAGCTCAGAAAATTGTCAACGGACAATATTCGCACAATCAATTCTATGCCACTTTTATAGGTTTTGCTCCGGCTGAAGACCCCAAGATTGCC
>JBAYLJ010000054.1:0-6805 GCA_041664145.1 Candidatus Omnitrophota bacterium
CAGGTGCTGGAAAAACCGGTTCGAAATGGGCACCAGCCGACGATCAGTGGAATATCGGGTTGAGCCTTAGCGTGCCTTTGTTTGAAGGGGGCTTAAGAACAGCTCAGGTCGATCAAGCCAAAGCAGCTTTGCGTCAAGCCCAAGCCAAGACAAGAAGTACAAACAATAGTATTGTTGCCGCGCTCGAAGAAACATGGGCCAACCTTCAAGATGCTGTACAATCCGTTGAGGTTCAGAGAAAAACGCTTCTTGCCGCTCAAGAGCGTTCGAAAATTGCCGAAGCGCAATATGGCATTGGTTTTATTTCTTATGATAATTGGTCGATCATTGAAGACAATCTTGTGCAGTATAAAAAAGCTTATTTAAACGCCCAGGTCAATGCCTTGCTTGCTGAGGCTCAGTGGATTCAGGCGAAAGGAGAAACACTGGAATATGCGAAATAAAATCGTTTTATGGTTCTTGATTATTTTTGTTGTTGCAGGTATCGTAGGATTTGCGATGAATAAAATAAAACAAAAGAACGTTTCTGACGAGACCGTTGTAGAGATCAGGCCCTCCGTCGGAAATTTAGAAACGTATATTTCGTGCACAGGCACTATTTTGCCTAAAAATCGTCTTGAGGTCAAGCCTCCGGTGAACGGCAGGGTTGAAAGTATTCTCGTGAAAGAAGGCGACCACGTTAAGGTTGGTCAGATCTTGGCATGGATGAGCTCGACGGAAAGAGCAGCTCTTTTGGATGCGGCTCGCGGTAAAGGCGAAGAGACTCTTAAATATTGGCAAGAGACGTATAAGCCTATTTCTTTGAGTGCGCCCATTGATGGTGATGTGATCGTAGGCACGACGCAACCTGGGCAAACTGTGACCACCGTTGATGCGGTGATCGTGTTATCTGATCGGCTGATCGTACGGGCGCAAGTTGATGAAGTTGATATTGGCAAGATCGCTGTTGATCAAAAAGCCATGATCCTTCTTGATGCGTATCCAGATGTAAAGATCAAGGCGAAGGTCGATCATATTTACCATGAGTCGGAAACTGTTAATAACGTGACGATCTATAAGGTTGATCTTATTCCTGAAGAAACTCCGTCCTTTTTTCGTTCGGGCATGAACACAACCGTTGATTTTGTTGAGCAGAGCCGGGAAAATGTTTTGCTTATTCCGTCGGAAGCCGTTGCCCAAGAAGGTAAGGATACCTATGTTTTAGTTCAGCAAGGTGACGTCGCGGAACCCTTAAGAGTGCTCGTGAGTTTAGGGATCTCAGATGATAAGAATAGCGAGGTGCTTTCGGGGATCACCCAAAATGACACCCTTATTGTTAAGACAAAGAAATATCGCATCCCTAAGGACTCAACAGGTAAAAATCCATTTATGCCATCACGTAAAAAATAATGATCACGTTAAAGAATATTTCAAAAACTTATCAAATGGGGCTGATAGAGGTCAAGGCTCTTCAAGATGTGAGCTTGAAAGTTGCTACAGGCGAGTTTGTTGCTATTATGGGACCGTCGGGCTCTGGTAAGTCAACTCTTATGCATGTCTTGGGACTTTTGGATAGGCCGGACACGGGAGAGTATTATTTAGGAACAAAAATGATCAACAAGCTCTCTGATGATGAATTATCTTCCATGCGTAATCGTTTGGCGGGCTTTGTGTTTCAGCAGTTTCATCTTTTACCGCGCATGACCGCTCTTGAAAATGCTGCCTTGCCTCTCATTTATTCCGGAGGTGAACAAACCAAAGAAAACGCGCAACAAAAAATGGAAGAGGTTGGTTTGAAGGATCGCATGCATCATCGGCCTAACGAGCTTTCCGGTGGCCAGCAACAGCGCGTCGCCATCGCAAGAGCGCTTGTCAACGATCCTCCTATTATTTTCGCTGATGAGCCCACAGGTAATTTGGATTCAAAGAGTAAAACAGAAATTATGGCGATCTTAAAGGCTTTAAATCAAAAAGGTAAAACTATTATTATGGTGACCCACGAGCCAGAGGTCGCGATTCATGCTAAGCGTGTTATTCGCATGACGGATGGACGTATTGTTTCTGATGAAAAAACTATGAAGCAGGACAAGGGTTTGAATGAAGGCCAGACAGACGCGGCCATTGATAGCGTACTTTCTCATTCAGCAAAGATCGTTAAGAAAACAAAATTTTTTGATTATTTGCGTCAAGCCGGCGGTTCTATGGTGTCGCACAAGATGCGTTCTTTTTTGTCTATTTTAGGTATCTTGATCGGTGTTGCCGCGGTCATTGCAATGCTTGCTTTGGGTCAGGGTGCGAAAGAGTCGATCGAAAAGCAGCTTGCTTCACTTGGATCCAATCTTCTTCTGGTAAGGCCTGGGTCTTCCAAGGTTCATGGTGTGTCTATGGGGGCAGGGGCTGTGACACGTTTAACACTTCAAGATGTCGCAGCGATCTCTAAACTTACTGACGAAGTCAAAGGAGCTAGTCCTTCGGTAAGAGGTGCGGGCCAGCTTGTTTATGGAAATAAAAACTGGAGTACGCAGCTTGAAGGTGTCGGTGCAGATTATGCCGAGATTCGTGCTTCTTTTCCGGAAGTGGGAAGATTTTTTAGCGAAGAGGATATTCGGATGCGTGCCAAGGTTGCCTTGATCGGGCCAACCGTTGCCAAAGAACTTTTTGGCGATGAAAATCCCGTTGGACAGACAATGAAGATCAATCTTCTTAATTTTAAAATTATCGGCGTGTTACCCTCTAAGGGCGCAAACGCTTTTCGCGATCAGGATGATATTGTCTTGATGCCTATCACCACAGCGATGTATAGGGTCCTTGGCAAAGAATATGTTGATTCCATTTATGTTGAGGCTAAGAGTCCAGAGGTGATCGATGCGGCGCAAACAAGCGTTAAGGAGCTTATCATTAAGAAGCATCGAGTGAAAAAAGAGGATACATTTGAGATCCGCAATATGGCGGATATTAAGAATGCCCTTGAGACAACGACCAGGACGATGTCGTTGTTGTTGGGGGCTATCGCTGCGATATCGCTTTTGGTCGGCGGGATCGGGATCATGAATATCATGCTTGTGTCGGTGACAGAGCGTACACGTGAGATCGGTTTGCGCAAAGCTATCGGCGCGAACAACAAAGATATCATGGTTCAGTTCTTGATCGAAGCAACTTTGATGTCTTTGATAGGCGGTATCTGCGGCGTATTGCTTGGAAGCGGGGTCGCACTCCTTATTACTGTCTTGGCAGGTTGGGCGGCTAAAATTTCTCTGTCGTCAGTCGTTCTTGCTACGGTTTTTTCTTTGGCCGTCGGCATTATTTTCGGCCTTTGGCCGGCAAAAAAAGCTTCACAGCTTAATCCCATAGAAGCTCTTCGTTACGAATAATTCTTTTAGCGGCAATGAGCCTTTTTTTCGCGCGAGGAAGCATACGAGAAAACCTTTGCCCGTAAAGAATCTTTTGGTTATAATCGAACATAACAATCGCCGATCATCAGGCAAATTATTATTAGGAGTTGTTTTATTAAAGGCTTGAGAGTTTATGGAAACGTGTAAAGTTTGTGGCAGTGAAAGAAAAATTTGTAAAGCGTGCGGCGCCGAGCTGCATAAAAAATTTCACGATTTTATTGTTCGAGCTGAAGTTATCTACGCTATCTTTATGGCGTGGGGTTTTGCGTCCTCAGCCGAGGCTGTTATTAAGTCTAAAACCTGGGGAAATTTTCCGCTTTTAGTTATCATTACATTTGTATTGATCCGCTTCTTTTTTGCTCCCACCAGAAATCTTTATTCAGCCGCGCTGATTACAGAAGAAAATCCTCGCGTTCGATGGATTGTTTTCTTGTTTGATTTTCCGATATTGCTTTTTCATTCCTTTGCTTATTATACGATGTGTCTTGCGGTAAGCAGCGGAGGCGAGGATGCCTACCGTTTTTTTCAATGGTTTATTATTTTGCTAGCGGCAAATGTCGTATGGCTTGTCTCTATTGCCGCGCGGATGAATTTTTTTGGTAAAGGGAGACATTATTGGACTTTTATCAAATGGAGCATCAATAATTTTATTACGATTATTTTATTTTCTGTTACTTTCAGGATCTTTAGTGGGTCATGGGATCCTTTTTTAAAGGTCTTTTTTACCAAGGACATGCCTTTTATCATTAGTGGAGGAAGCTTGGCCTATGGCGTTTTTTTCATTATTGCCTTACTCAATTGCTGTGCTGATGTTGTTTTGACAGCTTCGGATTATTTAGGGTTTGATGATCTGTAGGGTACTTTCATAAAAAAGTTCTGAAAAAAGTTATAAGATATTTTTATCCTTTGCGGTTATCATTGATCCTATTCTAAAGGAGACGTCACTTATGAGTTTTCATGTGAAGAAAATTGAACGCTATCGAGTCAAACCTAAGGTGGCGATCAAGCTATCAAAACTTAACACCCAGGAAACAAAAGCGTTTGATGGTCCTAAAGAAAAAGCTGTTGAAGAGCTTGAGGCGTTCCGCATCTTGCTCGGCGATCTTCAAGGACTTTTGTATGCGGAACATAAGCACAAAGTATTGATCGTCTTGCAGGCCATGGATACCGCAGGCAAGGACAGTACTATTCGCATGGTCTTTAAAGGTGTTAATCCTCAGAGTGTGCGTGTTACTTCTTTTAAAGTTCCAACCCAAGAAGAGATTGATCATGATTATCTTTGGCGTATTCATAAGCAAGTTCCCGCTAAGGGCGAGATCGTGATCTTTAATCGTAGTCATTATGAAGATATCTTGGTTAATCGTGTGCATAGCCTTGTTTCTTTTTCCGAAATAAAAAAGCGTTATACGCAGATCAACCATTTTGAACATATGCTCGCGCAAGAGGGGACAGTGATCTTGAAGTTTTTCTTGCACATAGATAAAGATGAACAAAAAAAGCGCTTGATGGAGCGCTTGCAGGATCCCAAGAAGCATTGGAAGTTTAGCTCAGGCGACTTGGCCGAGCGAAAATTTTGGTCCAAGTATATGTTGGCTTATGAAGATATGATGAAAAATACAAGCACACCTTGGGCACCTTGGTATATCGTTCCAGCAAACAAGAAATGGTATCGAAACCTTATTGTTGCGAAGGTGATCACAGATGTGCTTAAAAAGCTTAAGATGAGCTATCCAAAACCTCAAGATGATTTGAGCAAGGTTAAGATCGTTTAAAGATGGGCCCCGACTAAAGTCGGGGCCCATAGCTCCGTCAGAAATTGGCGGAGTATCCGCCGAAGGCGGACCCGCCTCTGGCGGGAATTCAAACATGTGCGGCTGACTTGACGTCGCCCAAAGGCTTCCGTAAGTCAGGCACTCATTGAAGGAGAAACAAATGAAAAAATCTATTGGCCCCAATACCATCATTTTTCCAACACCTGTTTTTATCGTGGGAACTTATGACAAAGAAGGCAAGCCTAATGCCATGACGGTTGCATGGGGTGGAATTTGTTGTTCTATTCCACCGTGCGTGGCGATTTCTTTGCGTGAAGTTACCTATAGCTATGGCAATCTTATGAGTCGCAAGGCCTTTACGATCAGCATTCCTTCGGAGAAATATATCAAAGAGGCTGATTATCTTGGCATGATCTCAGGCGCGACAGAAGACAAGCTTTCTGCCATGAAGCTTACGGCTGTTAAAAGCGATCTCGTGGACGCTCCTTATATTAAAGAATTTCCTCTTGTCTTAGAATGCAGTGTGATCCAAACCGTAAAGATAGGCTTGCATACGCAATTCATCGGAGAGATCAAAGACATTAAAGCCGATGAGGATGTGCTTAAAGATACCAAGATCCCTGACATTGAGAAAATAAAGCCCTTTAGCTTTAATCCCGCGACAAGAACCTATTATGGAATAGGCAAGTTTCTAGGCGATGCTTTTTCAATTGGGAAAAGAAATAAATAGTTCAAGAATAGCAAAGGCCAAGGAGGTCATATGAAAACAATATCTTTGATCGGGGTTTGTGTGTTTTTGTTAGTTGTTGGATGTAGATATACGTCGCCGATTTCTGATCAGGTAAAATCTGATCTAGAGCGGCCTATTAATTGCGCTACGGCACAAGCGGATATCCAAACATTGGAAGCAGAGAAAGTATCAGCGTCACAGCAGGCTAAGTCAGGTATCAAGATGGTTGTTCCGGCGGCAGCCGCAAGAAGTATTTTGCATGGGGATTATTTAGACAGCGGAAAAGTAGCAACGGGTGAATACAATGCAGCCATTGATGAAAAAATTAGTAAGATAAGAAGTTTTTGTGGTCTTTAGTAGAGCCTGGAAAAGGGAAGATCTTTTAAGGGGTGATTTAGATGGCAAAAGTCAAAGTGGATGCCTATGAGATTTTACGAAAAGTAAGAACACAGAAACCTGTTGTGCATCACTTGACCAATTGGGTGACGATCTATGATTGCGCCAACATTGTGAAAACTCTTGGCGCTTCGCCTGTGATGGCGCATGCCAAGGAAGAGGTCGCGGACATGGCGGCCATTTCTTCCAGCCTTGTCTTAAATATTGGAACACTTACAACGGAATTTGTTGATTCAATGCGATTAGCAGCTAAAGCTGCTAATCGCAAAGGCATTCCGGTTGTTTTGGATGTTTGCGGTGCCGGCGCCACAGCGTTTCGCAATAAGAAATCATTTGAGCTTTTAGACGAATTACGCATTGATATTATTAAAGGAAATGCGTCGGAAATCGCGCGCATCGCAGGGGAAGCAGTTGTCACAAAAGGCGTTGACGCAGGCGATGTCAAGCAGAACCTTGTTCTGATTGCGCAAAACTTAGCGAGCAAACGAAATTGCGTAGTTGTCGTGACCGGTAAAGAAGATATTGTCACCAATGGC
>JBAYLJ010000055.1:0-6723 GCA_041664145.1 Candidatus Omnitrophota bacterium
ATCATATTTTATGAAGCTCCCCATCGGGTCCTGAAGACATTAGAAGATATCAAGGATGTCCTGAGTGATCCGATTGTCATCTGTGCGCGTGAGATCACAAAGAAATTTGAAGAAATTCAAAAGGGCAGGGCCAGTGAGCTTATTGTCCATTTTTCCCAAAAGCCTCCCAAGGGTGAATTTGTCATTATTCTTAATAGAGGCGAGGCCTTACCTTAGGCGCCTTTCTTAAGCTTGACAAAGAAGCAGTTAAGTGCTATATTCTCTTCAACAGATTTAACCTTTAAGCTGAACCTGCGAGTTCGGTAAGGAGCAAGATGAGATATCAATCAAGCAAAATCGTTACCCCATCTCTTAATACGAAGTGGGGATTTTTTTTGCCTTGGCGCGGATGCGCCAGGGCATTTTTTATGAGCAAAAGGGAGGCTAAATGACAAATAACTCAAAAATTATGGATCAAGAAACAGTGCGGCGTACGTTGATGAGATTATCGCATGAAATTTTAGAGAAAAATAAAGGTGGTGAAAATATTTGTCTGGTGGGTATTCGTACTGGCGGGGCAGTTTTGGCTAAACGTCTCCAGCAATGTATTAAAGATATTGAAGGCAAAGAGATCCCTTTGGGTATTTTGGATATTACGCTTTATCGAGATGATTTAACCACTGTTCATACACAGCCGATTTTAAGGGAAACGCTTATTAATTTTGATTTGACAGGGCAAAAGGTTGTTTTGGTTGACGATGTTCTTTTTACTGGAAGAACCATCCGGGCTGCCCTTGATGCCTTGATCGATTTTGGCCGGCCAGCCAATATTCAGCTCGCGGTTCTTGTTGATCGAGGACATCGGGAGCTTCCTATTCGCGCGGATTATGTCGGAAAGAATATCCCGACGAGCTTAGAAGATGATGTTTGTGTGGTCTTAAAAGAAACCGAGCAGGGCGAAGACGAAGTCATCGTCAAAAAGCGAGGGGACAAATGATAGGATGGAAATATGGAGATTTATTAGAGCTCAGCGATCTATCAAGAGAAGAGATCGAACGCGTTATTGAAACGGCTAAAGCTTTTAAAGAGGTTTCCACGCGCGATATCAAGAAAGTTCCAGCCCTTAGAGGAAAAACAGTTGTCATGCTTTTTTCTGAACCATCCACACGGACACGCCTTTCATTTGAGTTAGCGGCAAAACGGCTTTCCGCAGATACCCTTAATGTCACGGTGAGCGCAAGTTCGCTGCAAAAAGGCGAAACGCTTTTGGACATGGCAAAAAATATTGAAGCCATGAACGTGGATATGATCATTGTCCGGCACAAGAGCGCTGGCGTCCCACAAATTTTAGCCCGAGAATTAAAGCCTGGCGTGATCAATGCCGGCGATGGATGTCGATCGCACCCCACTCAAGCCCTCTTAGATTTGTTTACCATTCAAGAGCGTCTCGGACGCATTGATGGACTTAAGGTTGGCATCATTGGAGATATTCTACATTCGCGCGTTGCCCGATCTAATATTTATGGATTAATTAAAATGGGGGCCAAGGTGACTCTTTGCGGTCCATCGACGTTAATTCCGCCCGAAATCGAACGCCAAGGAGTTAATATCACTTACAAACTTGATGAGGTGGTGGCCGATGCGGATGTTCTGATGTGCTTACGTCTTCAGAAAGAACGACAGGAGGAAAAATATCTTCCATCTATTCGTGAATACGTGAAGGCCTTTGGATTGACTAAAGAAAAAATAAAGCACGCCAAGCCGGATGTCTTGATCATGCATCCTGGACCTGTGAATCGAGGCATTGAGCTTTCTGCGGAACTTGCTGATGGAGTCAATTCGGTTATCTTAGAGCAAGTCACTAATGGCGTGGCTGTGCGGATGGCTATTTTATATTTGTTATTTGGGAAAAAGGAAAAAGCTTCTTAAAAAAAGGAACCTTAAGGAAAAGAACATGGCAACTCTTATTAAAAAAGCAATTATCGTTAATAGCAAAGGGATTAGTAAAGAACCCCAAGATCTTCTTATCGAAAAAGGGGTCATTGTCAAAATGGGCAAGCTTTCCGACGCGGATGCAAAAGTTATTGAGGCTAATGGGAAATATCTTTTGCCGGGCTTGATTGATTTGCATTGTCATTTGCGCGAGCCGGGACAAGAACACAAAGAAACGATCGAAACAGGGCTCCGCTCAGCGGCTAAAGGAGGTTTTACGTCTGTTGTGTGTATGCCCAACACCAACCCTGTCATCGATAATGCAAAGATCGTTGAAGGTATCTTAAAAGAGGTTAAGCGTATTGGCCTCATTCATGTTTTTCCTGCAGGCGCTATCACCAAGGGGCAAAAGGGCGAAGAACTTTCGGATATGCTTGAGCTTAAAGAAGCCGGATGTCTTGCCTTGTCTGACGACGGGAAAAGTGTTCAAAACAGTCAGCTGATGCGCCATGCCCTTGAATATGCCAAGATGGCCAAACTTCTTTTGATGGAGCATTGCGAAGATGCCACGATTTCCAAGGGGATGATGAACGAAGGATTTTATTCAACACTTTTAGGACTTAAGGGCATTCCTGATATCGCCGAGACCATTATCGTAGCCCGTGATATTGAACTAGCGCGTTATTTAAAAACAAGAATTCATTTTTGTCATATCAGTTCAAGGCGCTCGATCGAACTTATTCGTCAGGCTAAAGCCCAGGGTATCCAGATTACCGCTGAGGCTTGTCCGCATCATTTTTCGCTTACGGAAGCCGCGGTTCAAGGTTTTGATACGAATACAAAAGTCAATCCGCCGTTAAGATCAAAAGAAGATATCGAAGCCGTCAAGCTTGCCCTTAAAGATGGAACCCTTGATTGTATCTCAACGGATCACGCGCCCCATGCGCAAGAGGAAAAGGAATTAGAATTTGACGCAGCGCCGGCGGGGATGATCGGCTTTGAAACGGCTTTAGGGCTTGCTGTGCGAGAACTTGTTGAACCCAAGCATATTACGTGGAGCACGTTAGTTGAGAAAATGTCTTTTGCTCCAGCGCAGATTCTTGGCCTTAAGAATAAAGGTGAGATCGCTGAAGGCAAAGATGCTGATCTTATTTTGGTTGATCCTGATAAAGAATGGATCTTTGAGAAAGACCATATTGTTTCAAAGGCAAAGAATTCTCCTTTTATTAAAGAGAAATTAAAAGGGTTTGTTGAGTTTACGATGTGCAATGGAAAGGTTGTTTATCAGACATAAAATGATAAGGAATCAGAAAATAACTATTTCGGTGATAGGTAGTCATGAGGCTAAGGGTAAAGTTGCTGCATTAGCTTATAAGGTTGGAAAAGCAGTGGCGCAAGAGGGCGCTGTCTTGGTTTGTGGCGGGCTTGGTGGCGTTATGACCTTTTGCGCTAAAGGTGCCAAAGAAAATGGTGGCACAACGATTGGTATTTTGCCGGGAAAAGAAAAAAGCGATGCGAACCCTTTTATTGATATCGCACTTCCGACATCCATGGGATATTCAAGAAATTGTATGGTTGCCTGCTGCGCCGATATCGTTATTGCGCTGCCTGGCAGCGAGGGAACCAACAGCGAAATTTGTTATGGACTTGTTTTTAAACGTCCTGTAATTGATTTAGGAAATTGGAAGATTGATGGTATGATAAAAGTAAAGACGTTTCTTGAAGCAAAAATGAAAATGAAACAGCTTATAAAAGCAATAAAGCAAAAACGGAGTAAAGAATGAAGCAACGGATTAAAATTGATGGAACGATCATGCTGTTGGCGATCGCTCTTACTGGATTTCTATATTTTTTCTCTATTTTGTATACGCAAAATGTATTTTGGGATAATGTTTTTAATTTCTTGGGATTAATTTTCATTCTCAAGGGAACGTATTTGCGCATGGCGGCCCGTGGATACAAAAAAGAGTTCTCGCAAAAAGGGCAAGACTTAGTTGTTGACGGTTTGTACACCTTGACGAGAAACCCAATGTATTTGGGAACCTATTTGATCGGGGCAGGCTTTGTTTTGATTGTCTGGCCCTGGTGGTTTTTGGTGATCTTTTCAGCCCTCTTTTTTGTAAGGTTTAATCAACAAATGGTGAAAGAGGAGGCACATCTAAAAAAACTTTTTGGCGCAAAGTATGAAAAGTATTGCAAAGAGACTCCGCGATTTTTTCCTGCCCTCAAAAGCTTAATTCAATTGAAGGTTGCAAAAGTGTTTCCCTGGAAGATGTGCTGGAGCACTAAAGAACGCCTAGGGCTTTTGGGATGGCCGATCTTAGCTTTCTTTCTCGAGATCTTTCAAAGGTATGTTATTTTTCATGTCGTTGATATTACGAGCGTTCTTTATCTCTTTATTTCTGCGATCCTTGTTTTTGCCATTGCACTTGTTTTACGCTATCGATTTAACTTATGATGACCTTTCAAGAAAAATACAAGATTGTTTCTAACAAGCAAGTTTCAGAGAAATTTTATCAGCTTTCCTTCGATGCCTTAGCCATGGCCCGTAAGGCCTTGCCTGGGCAGTTTGTTCATCTCCGTATCAGTGACACCTTAAAGCCTTTTTTTCGACGCCCTTTTAGTATTCATCGCGCCCAGAAAACAATCGATATTCTTTATGAAGCTGTCGGGGATGGGACAAGGATGCTGGCTCAGAAGAAAAGAGGCGACCGCCTTGATTGCCTTGGGCCTCTAGGGACACCCTTTTCTTTGCCGCCTAAAGATATCAAGCAAATTGTTTTGATTGCTGGAGGCGTAGGCGTCGCCCCTTTTCTTTTTTTGACAGACATCCTGAAGAAGAAAAATTACAAATGTGTTCTTTTTTATGGAGCAAGAAGCAAAGAGCAAATCTTTCCCATGACGGATTTTAAAAAGAATGGTTGCGCAGTTCATGTAGCAACTGATGATGGGAGCGTAGGGAAAAAGGGGAGGGTTTCCGTTCTTTTTTCCTCTATTAAGATAAATGTGCCGACGTATCTTTATACCTGCGGACCCAAGCCGATGATGGCGTGCGTTCAAGAATTTGCTAACAAAAATCATCTTGAGGGTCAGGCATCGCTGGAAGAAGTGATGGCCTGTGGAGTTGGCGCCTGCTTAGGATGTTCGATAAAAACAAAAAAAGGATATCAAACCGTTTGTCATGATGGACCGGTGTTTGATTTGAAAGAAGTTATTTTTTAGAGGGAGGGCTCTTATGTCTTACGTTATCTATGTCTTGGTGGGCTTGATCGGAGGAATTTTTAGCGGGCTTTTTGGTATCGGCGGCGGCGCGGTGATGATCCCAGCCTTGACCTATTTTGTTGGCATGACGCAGCATCAAGCTCAAGGAACGTGCTTGGCAATCCTTCTTCCGCCCATCGGCATCTTGGCGGTTTGGCGATATTATCAAGCAGGGCATGTTAATTTTATGGTTGCTCTTTTTGTGGCCTTGGGCTTTGTTTTCGGAGCTTATATAGGCGCAGACATGATCCAGGGCTTGCCTGGGCCGGAACTGAAGCGAGCGTTTGGGATTTTTTTAGTCATCTTGGGTCTTAGAATGGTATTTTTTAAATGATAAATCTTACGGTCAACATAGGAAATGTTCAGTTTAAGAATCCAGTGACGATTGCCTCTGGTACGCTTGGCTATATTAAAAAATACGCTAAGCTAAGTGATATTAAAAAGCTAGGAGCTTTTGTTCCCAAGACAATAACCCTGAAAGAGCGCAGCGGTAATCCGTCGCCTCGTATTGTTGAAACTGCTTCAGGTATGATGAACGCGATTGGCATTGAGAATGAAGGCTTGGATTATTTTCTTAAAAATAAACTTCCTTCCTTAGAGCGATTAGGCGTTCCTCTTATCGTGAGCGTTTCCGGCTCCAACCTTGATGAATTTATTATCCTTGCAAAAGCTTTGGATGTTCAGCCTAGCATCAGCGCGATCGAGCTCAATCTTTCGTGTCCTAATTTGGCTAATAAAAAATTGATTGCCCAGGATGCTGAGGCAACGGCAAGTTTGGTACGTCAGGTGAAAAACGTAACGAGAAAACCGATCGTTGCGAAGCTTTCGCCAAATGTGACAGATATTTCAGAAATTGCCTTGGCGGCTCAGGATGGCGGCGCCGATGCTGTGAGCTTGGTCAACACCTTTATGGCCATGGCGGTAGATGTGAAAAGGCGTAAGCCTATTTTGGGAAATATCACAGGTGGTTTAAGCGGCCCTGCGATCAAACCCATTGCTTTGAAAATGGTCTATGATGTAAAATGTCGCGTTAAGGTTCCTATTATTGCTATGGGTGGCATCATGACCGCCGAAGATGCTTTAGAATTCTTGATTACCGGCGCGACAATGGTCGCGGTAGGAACCGCGAATTTTATTAATCCCCAGGCTCCTTTGGAGATATTGGATGGAATTAAAAAGTATATGAAGGAAAACAAAAATTTTGACATTCATCAACTGATCGGGAGTTTAAAAATATAATATGACAAATGCTAAACCAAAACTTATTGTTGCTCTTGATGTCGAAACCTTTGAAGAGGCTAGGGCTCTCATTGAGACGCTATCGCCAGTGGTAGATATTTTTAAAGTTGGTAGTCAGCTTTTTACTTCCTGCGGCCCTGTGGTTGTGCGTTTTATTCAAGCCCGAGGGAAGGAAGTCTTTTTAGATTTAAAGTATCATGACATTCCTAACACGGTCGCCAATGCCGTTCAAGCGGCTGTGAAGGCATTAACCCCTGGCCGCGTTGCCGGTCAAGACAACAAGAGTATTTTAATGTATACAATGCATATTAG
>JBAYLJ010000056.1:0-6697 GCA_041664145.1 Candidatus Omnitrophota bacterium
GACTACTACGACCAGATCATCGCAACTTCTCCCCAAAGCCCACGCCTTGGTGAAGCTTGCCTTGGGAAAGCCAATCTTTTGTACACCCTTGAACAATACCCACAGGCTACTGAGGCCTATTTAAACCTTATTAAAAGCGCTACTGCAAACCCAAGCAGCTCTGAAATCCTTGAAAAAAGTTATCTCGGATTAGCCTGGACCTACCTCAAAAGCGGAGATGCAAAAAAAGCTATTGCAACGTTCAACGATATCATTAAACAAACACAAAATAAGATCATCAAGGTCAGCGCTCTTACGCAAATAGGAGATGCCTATCAAGATATCGGAGACCTTAACAGTGCCCTTGAATCCTACGATAAAATCCTTCAAGACTATCCAGATACCCCTTATACCGACTATGCCCAATATCGTCAAGGAGTTGCCCTTTTAAAACTTGGAAAAACAAAAAGCGCTATCCTTTCATTTCAAAGCCTTGAACGAAATTTTCCTCAAAGTAAATATCAATCCGATGTCCGCTATTACATGGGGGTAGCTTATTTTAATCAAGGGGATTGGCTTGTGGCCAAAGACTACATGGCAAAATTCATTCAAGATCTTCCTCCGGATCACGAACTTCAACCGGATGCTCACTACATCCTTGCGCTTTCTTCTCAAAATCTTAAGGAATACGATGAGGCCATGAAGATCTTTAAAAAAATTGAGCGTGTCTACGCTCAGCAAGAAACCCTTATCCAAAAAGTAAAAATGAGCATGGCCAAGAACCTTTATGAAAAAGGATCCATTCAGGAGGCCCTTAAAGAATTCAAGATCATCCTTTATAAATACCCGCAAAGCCCCGTTGCCCTTGAAGCTCTTCTATGGCTAGGAGAATACTACACCCAAATATTTGATTTTAAGAATGCAATTACGTACTACGAACAAATCATCAACGACTATCCTTCAAGCCCTGAAACAGCAGAAATTCGTCTTGCCCTTGGTCAAATTTATTATAAAACGGAAGAATACGATAAGGCGCTCAACTACTTTAAACAAATTACTTCCAACGACGGCCAAGAGCTCTATACAAAAGCAAAGCTTTCGATTGCTGATACCTTTGCGCGACAGCTCGATCCCGCAACCGCCATTGAAACCTATGAAAATATTATCAAAAATTCTCCGGAATTTTCTAAAGATGCTTACATCAAGATCGCATCCATTTATAAAGAGAACAAAGAATACGAAAAAGCTTTTTTAGCCTACAAAGATGCTCTAGGATCAAAAACAAGTTCTGCGAACAACAACATCAAGGACAGCGAATTACAATTTGAAATTGCCGATCTTTCAGAGATGCTAAATAAATCTAACGAAGCTGTTGACGAATACCTAAAAATTCCTTATCTTTATCCTAGCGATACAACCTTGGTCATCAAGGCCTATTTACGAGCTGCCCGCATCTTTGAAGATAAAGAAGACTGGGTCAATGCAAAAATAATCTATGAAAAAATTATGGCCTATAGCGTTGATGAAAAAACATTCGCCCAAGAACGCCTTGATCAGATCAATAAAATACTTGAAAATAATTAACGATTTCTAACGAAAGGATAAGCATATGGGAATTTGGCAAATGAACGCATGGGAGTTAATTATAGCCGGAGGGCCGGTCATGATCCCAATTATCCTATGTTCGTTTTTAGCCCTTGCGATCGTCATCGAAAAACTTATTTATTTTTCCATCATCAAAGAAGACCCTCGACGTCTTCGCACAACAGTTTTTGAATACGTCAAAGAAAATAAGATCAAAGAAGCCATCACGTTCTGCGAAGAAAGTCCATCGCCCGTGGCTATGGTTTTAAAAGCTGGTCTTTTAAAATTTGGAGCATCCAAAGAAGAGCTCAAGGAAACTTTAAACGACGCCAGTCAATTTGAAATCCCTAAACTGGAACAGCGATTAACAGCCCTAGCGACCATTGCTCAAATTTCACCTCTTTTAGGACTTTTAGGAACTGTGACAGGAATGGCGGCAAGTTTCCACACCATTCAAGTTCGCGCAACGTCAATGAATCCTGTTGCTCCAGGCGATTTGGCAGGAGGCATTTGGGAAGCCCTGTTAACAACGGTTGCTGGCTTGATGGTTGCCATTCCTACCTACGTTGTTTACAACTATCTGGTGAGCCGCATCAATCGCTTTATTCTTGAGATGGAAAGAAGCGCTACGGAGCTCATGAACCATCTTTCACAAATATAACTTTAAATAAAGGGGAGCCTGCTTTGCAATTTAAACGTTCCGTAAAAATAGGTCAAGGCTTAGACCAGATCAACATTACGCCACTAGTCGACGTTGTCTTTCTACTGCTTATCTTTTTTATGCTCTCGTCTTCTTTTGTCTTTCAATCTGGCATCACCGTCAAGCTTCCCAAAGCTGTAACAAGTGAAGTCATCAAAGAAGAAAATCTTATCATTACCATCACCAGTGAAAATGTTTTGTATATTAACGACAAAGTCTCCACGATGAAAACTCTTCGTCAAGAGCTGCAGAAAAAAGAGAACAAAGAGCGGCTGATCCTCATCAAGGCCGATCGACGGGCATCTCTGGGGCGTATTATTGACATCTGGGATCTTTGCCGCGAGCTCGGTATTGAGAGGGTCAACATCGCCACCAATCAAGAAAAATAGGAGACGAAGGGATTGAGAAGTTTTCGAAGGATTGCTTTTCAAGCGCTTATTTTATCATTTTTAGCCCATATCATTATTTTCAATCTTTTTTCTTTTCGCATACCATTAAAAGATACCCCATTCAAACCATTTGTTAATTTCTTAGGATCTTTTCTAGAGTCTTACGACACGCAAAGCACAAAGAAAAATCCTCCTACGCGTAATCGCAAAGATGAACAATTTCTTTCATTATCACATCAACAAGAAAATCATCCCCACGTCAAGGCCGAAACTCCTCGCGCCTTGCTCTTTTTATCTCTACCCGCATCGACAAAAAAAACTTTGCCATACTTAAAAATAGACCCTTCCAGCGCTTCAACAAGCACAGAACAAGGACCGCAAGACAACGAAGAATCTTTTTCACATACACCATTAAAACTACCCGAACATGATCGCTATTAATCTTGATTTTGCCATAAGTCTTGTTATTTCTATCATCTTAATCCTTGTTATCATTTCATGGTTCAGGTATACTATAAAGGAAGATCGTTCTTTGAACCAATCAAAAGATGTTGTTCAATGCCCCTATTGCAGCTATGTTTTTACTGATTTTCTTAAGCAAGAAATAAAAATCTGTCCTCGGTGCGAAAGCTATATTGAAAATAAAAAGGAAGAAGCAATGAAAAAAGATATCTTCAAAAATGAAAACAAGGCAACCGTTCTTATAACAGTTATCATGATGGTCTTAGCCATGACAACTCTTTCCATAGGGATCCTTGGCGCCATGGGAAGTCAAGGCCTTCTAGGACAAAATCAAGTCAATCGCATTCAAGCAGAGCAGCTCGCCAAAGGTGCCTTCTGGCAATTTTATATCAGGAGGGCAACCACTGGGGTATCAGCACCCCTTACGATCACGGAAACACTGGATGGAAAAACATACACCGCTTCAGCCAGCACAGATGTTCCCGGGACAGGCCCTGAAAATACCTCAGAAATAACAACGACTACAAACTATTAATCCTGCCGTTCCTACGCCGACAAACCAATAATAAAAGTAACTCTAAGTAAGTTTAGAGTATTTAAAGCAATTATTTACTTGACAAGGTAAATCTATTATGCTTAAATACTAACAAGGTAAGAATATCGCTCTGTACAGCTAATCTTAATAAACAAAAAACAGGTAAACCTATGGACCACTTATTAGATGTTGATGAGCTAGCTGCATACCTGAAGCTAAAAAAGCAAACCATTTATAACTGGCTCAATCAACGTAAAATCTCAGGAATCAAAATCGGCGGAGTTTGGCGATTTGATAAACGAGAAATTGAAAAGTGGCTCAAGGCACAATCGCGGAGAGCACAATAATCATGGCTTCCAAAAAACAACTTGGTATTTTTTGGGGATTAGAATTCTTGTCAATTGCCGAAATGCAACGAGACCAACTTTCTTTTTCTGCAGTCATTCCAAGGCAAATTATTGAAAACCTCAATCAGCCAGCAAAAAATGATCTCCCGGTCAGCCCAGAAAACATTCACTTAACAGCTGCCATCCAAAGACTTCTTCGCGATCAAGATATTCAAAATCCTAAGATTCGCCTATCAATCCCTGTTCGCGATGTTATTTTCCGATCTTTTGTCTTGCCGATGATGAGCCCCGCAGAAACAGAGAATGCCATCATTTTTGAAGCACCACGCTATATCCCGTTCAAGCTTGATAAAATATTTTATAACTACCATGCCATTAGCTTTACAGATGGGAATGTAAAAAAGAATCAAATTCTTTTTCTTGCCATAGAGCGCGATAAACTTGATCAATACAGCAAAATCATTGAAGAGGCAGGGGCTGAACTTCTTTCCGCCGAACCTGCCATCATAGGCTTATTAAGAATTCTTCAGGCCAAAAAACTGCTCACACTCAACCAAACCATTGCTATTATTCAAGCCAATGATGCTAACGGCTCGCTCATGATTGCCGATCAGCAACTTCCTCAATTTATCCGAGATTTTAATTTCTTTTCATCTAGCACGAACAGCTCAGAAAAAGATTTTCGGTCAACCCTGACACGCCTTATTAATGAAATTCGCATCTCTCTTGATTTTTATAATCGTCAAGCAAAAACAACGCACCAGCAAAACCAAGTTAAACAAATTTATGTTTTCGCAAGTCAAAATTCCCGAGAAATTTCACAAGGCCTTCAAGACGATCTTGGCATTGAAACAATACCTCTCGAAATTAACGATCTCTTTCCTTATGAAAATCAACTTCACCCCAATATGGCCAATGCTATTGGCGCCAGCCTTGCAGATTCTATCTCTTTAGGCTTTGACTTAGACTTAGCAAAATCTCGAAAAACGACACATTCATCAAAGCCAGGAGTAGGCGTAGAAAGTTTTCTTGCGCAAGCTCCAAATTATAAAATAACAGCAGCTATCGCTGGTATTTGCTTCCTTATTATTGGGGCCTCGTTTGGAATAACACACCTGCAAAATGCCCCTCAACAAAAGCGATTAGCGGAGCTTACGGCTATCGATAAAAAATATGCAAAGAATTCTTCAGTCGATCTCTCCAAATCAGCTGAAAATATTAAAGCCAAAATAGCGACCTATCAAAAACTTTACCTTAAAAGCCACATGACGACTTATCTTAAAAATATTTCACAATCATTGGTCGATGGCATTTGGTTAAAAGACCTAGAAATTATCAACAAAGACGCCGCCCTAAGCCAAGGATACAATCAACAAGAGAACGAAACCAAAGAGGCAAGAGTTCAATTTACCATCACGGGTTATTCTTATAGCGAGCAACTCAACCAGCAAATAAGCTTTATTGAAGGATTCCTGAAAAAAATAAAACTTAATTCTTTTTTTAAAAAACACGCAAAAAAGATCGAGCTTACGCAAGTTAAAAAAGATGAACTCGATGGATTTCCTATAACATTCTTTCAAATTTCCATGGAGACGGATGAAACCAATGATTAATTTGCAAGAAAAATTGAAAAATTTTAATCTTAAGAGCTTGAGCAATTTTGACTTAAATCAAATTGATGCTAAGCTTGTCCTTGAGGCTCTTGCCAAGCGTAAAGACATTCTAATCATCACGATCCTTATAGGTGTGACTATTTTTGCTTCTTATTATCTTTTTAACATAAGTAAAATAAACAACGCCGCTATACAAGACGACCTCGCCAAGCTTGAAGAAAAACAAACAGCAGCGATTGAATTTGAAAAACAGAAAAATAGGCTTGAAAATGTTCAAAAAACAATTCCGCAGGGTTTTGAAAAAGAAACAGAGATCATAAAAAAGATCATTGACCTCGCTTCAGAGGAAAACGTCAAAGTTGTCTTCTATTCGCCAGGGGAACCTAAAAATGAAAAAGATTATTCTCTTCAAGTTGTCGATTTTATATTTGAATCATCCTATGATCAAATGTTGACTTTGATAAATGCCATTGAAAAAAATAAAGAAAATTTACGCATCCTTTCATGGAAAAATGAACCCGGAGCCCACGAGCAGCAAGTCAGGCGAGGCCAAAAAACTGTTTACAATAACGATGCCGTAACATGGAAAATATCTGTAAGCTCGGCACTTTTAAACTATGAAGAATAAAATACTTCTCCTAACCCTTATTATCTTTTTTTCGTCTATCCAGATAGGATATGGCGAAGATCTTTCTTCAGCTGAAGAAGTTTTAGGTTTTCTTCATCGAAACCCTTTTAAATCATGGCTTCCAAAAATTGAAGAAAAGATTGAAAAAGAGCCAGAAGCGACTAAGATAGAATATAAAGAACCTGAAGTAAAAATAATTCCGGTATTAAAACCTGCACCTGTTGAAGAAGCAAAACCTCCGGAAATTAAGATCAGTGGCCTTGTGTGGAGTACCGACAGGCCGCAGGCGATTATCAATGATCAAATTCTTACGATCGGCGATATGATTGGAGATTCAAAGATTATCGATATCAATAAAGATGGTGTTGATATTATGTTCTTGAATAAACTCTATACAATAAAAATTGAACAAACCCTAACCCAGTCGATTTAAGGAGAGGTCTGATGCCAACAAGAAAAA
>JBAYLJ010000057.1:0-6693 GCA_041664145.1 Candidatus Omnitrophota bacterium
ACCTACCAAATCTTTCCAGAATAAAACCACATGGAAATTTGGTGGAGGTGCGGGGCTGCAAGCGAAGCGGCGTCCCGCGCCTTCCTTAATATCCCTGTGGTGGGCTTCACAATTCAAAAAATTTGATTTGTGAAGTACCTACCAAATTTTCCTAGAAAAAACCACATGGAAATTTGGTGGAGGTGCGGGGAATCGAACCCCGGTCCTTGGGTTACACAATAGAAGCCTCTACATGCGTAGTTTGTTTACTTGCGTCTCGCGATTTATCCCTCCAACAAACAGGATTGACAAAAAGCTAGCCTTTTACGGTTCGTTGTTACCCCAAAGGCAAAAATAACAGCTAGCCCACTAGAGTCCTTTTGCAAACTCGCAGGCGCAGAGTGCAAAAGGGCCTTGCCTAATTAGGCAAGGACTGTTTCGCCAGCGAAAATCGGGTTAACGATCTCGTTAGCTTGCGCAATGAGTTTATCTGCGTTTGATTTTACCCAGATGTTTTACGAGGCCAACCGGGTGTCCTCGGCATGCCACGACTATCCTGTCAAACTCAAGTCGAAGCCTATCACCCCCATACTGGTCAGTATAATAAAAAATCAAAAATTAGGCAAGGTCGTTTATTCCTTAGGGGTTCCTTCCTACTTTCCTACTCTTGCCTTGATAGCGCGATCAATTTGCTTACCAGCTTCGCGCTTTTTAATATCTTCTCTTTTATCGTAAACTTTCTTTCCTTGCCCTAAGGCGATCTCAACTTTCACAAAACCTCTTTTGTTAAAATAAAGCTTGGTTGGAACAAGAACAAGTCCTTTTTGCGCACTACGGCCTACGATTTTTTTAATTTCTTTTTTATGCAATAAAAGTTTACGCGGACGATCAGGGTCCTCATTCATAAAAGAAGCCTGAAGATAAGGCAAAATGTGCAAATTATAAAGAAAAATTTCTTCGCCATCCACGCGCGCAAAACTATCTTTAAAATTGACGTTCCCAAGCCTGATGGATTTAACCTCGCCTCCTTTAAGCTCAAGGCCACATTCCCATCGATCAAAAAAACTAAAATCCCGAAAAGCCTTTTTATTAGTTGAAATGTTTCCTGTCTCGATCATATGTTACCCTGCCATTGTTTGATAAAGAATGAGAAAGATTGGAAACATGATCAGCCCCAAAACATGGCTATAAAAAATGGTCTGGTTAATAAATGTTTCCTCTTTTTTATAATATTTAGCAATCACCGTCAATGTCACAGCGCTTGGTGCCGCCGCTTGAATGACAAGCAAGAGCCCCAGCATTGATTTAACCTGCAAAAAGAACAACGCCGCAAGTACAAGCGCAGGAAAAACAACGATCTTGGCCAAGACAGCTAAAAAGACATCGAGAAGATATCGCTTCTCGTGGATCTTGATCGTTGCCAGACTCCCTCCAACCACAAGGATCGCCAAAGGCATCGTGCAGCTGCCAAAAGAATCGAAAGAGGCCATAACGATTTGCGGGATAAAACGATGAAAGCCGAAAAAGATCAAGCCTAGCGAAACAATCGTTGCCAGAATGGGCGGATTATAAAAGTCTTTAAGGCTGACAATCCCTCTGTCTTTTTCAGAAATAAGTTTTACACCCAAAGACCAAATCAAGAAATTAAATCCAACCAAAAAAAGAAAAATATACATATACATCTGCGAAGCATCCTGCGGCTTTAAAATCACTTCAGCGATGAGAAGAGGAATATATCCCGAATTTTGAAATGCACACAAAGATAAAAACTGATTCTTCTTTTCTTTATTCTTTAACAAAAAACTTAACATCTCGCCAACCACAAGCCCTGCTAAAGACACCGCAACGCCTAAGAGTGGGAATATCCACCAATTTCCATACGCAGAAAAAGTGAATTTCGATAAAAAATCATGAAAAATGAGGCATGGCAAAAAAAGATAAATAAGAAGATCGTTGAGCGCGCTGAGAACGGACTCTGTCACGACGCCTCGCCGCACAAAATAATACCCCGCAGCGCCCATCAAAAACATGCGCAAAGGTGCCGCTAAAATCGCTTGAAAATTTGCCTCAAACATAGCGGTATTATAACATATCTGAGCTTTTTATAAGGTGAAGAAAACTTGTTTTTCTAAATAGGCTTGTAGTCATTGACCCCGCGAGAAAAACTGCCAGCAATACTAATGATCATTTTGCAGCGCAAGCGTTGTTTAACCCGTGATCGCAAAACCATTTGTATTCTGTTCTCTAACGGGGTTGACACTTCTTCGTTTTCTCGATATACTTTGGAAGCATAAAGATTTTCTTGCCGAAGTGGCCTGTGTACAGTTTTCCTTGAAAATAAATACAAAGGAAGCTGAAGCGTCCACTTTCATTTGAAATGAATACTGAGGAAAATTGGAGCGAACTGGCTCCTCAGCTTACCTTATTTGCTGGAGTGGCGGAACTGGCATACGCGCTACGTTCAGAGCGTAGTTCCTTCTGGGATTGAGAGTTCAAATCTCTCCTCCAGCATAAATTTTCAGAGGAAGCTGAGCTCAGCTCACAACTATCCTAGAATACTCGCTCAAGGAAATAGATCATTTATGAATACCACAACACAAACACAGCTTGTTATTATTGGCGCTGGGCCTGGCGGATATACAGCTGCTTTTCTGGCAGCGGATCAAGGGCTCAAAGTCACTCTTATTGATTACAATCCCCTCTTAGGAGGAACCTGCCTTCACCAAGGGTGTATCCCTTCCAAAGCTCTTCTTTCTGTTGTTCAAACGATTAATCGCGCCCAAGAAATCAAAGGCTGCGGAATTCATTTTCAAAAACCAGAAATCCGGCTAGAAGAACTTTTAACGTTTAAAAAAAATATCGTCTCAAAATTAAGCACAGGTTTATCACATTTGTGTAAACAAAAGAAAATTCGTTTTGTCCAAGGGAGCGCAAGCTTTGCAAGCTCCCGCACTCTTGATATTAGAAAACTAGATGACACTATCGAAACGATCGAATTTGAAAAATGCATCATTGCCACAGGCTCTCAAGCCATAAAACCTCCTGTGATCCCGCAGGAGCTGCCAGGCATCATGTTCTCCTCCGAAGCCCTAGAGCTTAAAGAAATCCCCGAAAGCCTCTTAGTAATCGGCGGAGGCTATATCGGACTTGAGATGGCAAGCATCTACGCAGGACTCGGAACCAAAGTAACCACTTGCGAAATGATGTCAACACTCCTTAGCGGCACTGATCAGGATTTAGTAGCTGTTGTTTTAAAAAGTCTTAAGAAAAAGGGGCTCAGCACAAAACTCTCAACAACCGTAAAAAAGATCATGCCTGCCGTTAACGGCCTGGAAGTAACATTTGATCACGCTAACAAAGAAGAAAAAGAGTCCTTTAGTAAAATCCTTGTCGCAACAGGACGACGGCCAAATACTGAAAGCCTTCGCCTTGAGAACACAAAAATTCAACAGGAAAAAAATGGCTTCATCAAGATCAATGCCAACCACCAAACAGAGGATAAAGATATCTACGCCCTTGGCGATGTTGTCTGCGGCCCCATGCTCGCGCATAAAGCTTCTTATGAGGCAACGATTGCCATCAGCAACCTCACAGGAAAAAAAGATGAACACGCTCACGCCATCATCCCTTGCGTTGTTTTTACGGATCCGGAAATTGCTTATTGCGGACTGACGGAAGACCTTGCCAAGGAACAAAACCTAAAAATCGAAATTTCTAAATTTCCCTGGGCTGCAAACGGTCGAGCGACAAGCTTAAACCGTAGTGATGGGCTAACAAAAATCATTGTTGATGCTAAAAGTAAAAAGCTCCTTGGCGCAGGAATCGTCGGAATGGAAGCCGGCGAACTCATTGCCCAGGCGTTGTTATCAATGAATGCGGATACAAAAACAGCGACCCTCGCGGCTAGCATCTACCCTCACCCGACGTTATCAGAGACGTTTAAAGAATGCCTAGAATTGTCTTTAGGGAAAAGTTTTTACAGCGTTAAAAAGTAGACGGCGGAAGGCTAATAAAGAATCGCACACCTCTGCAGGCCTCTTCATCAATGTTTTCAACCGTAATCTCGCCACCGTGATCAAGAAGCAAATCCTTGCACAAGGCTAATCCTAGCCCTGCACCATTCCCTCCTGAAATAAAGGGCTCGAAGATAGACTCCTTTTCTTCATCTGAAAGCCCTGGCCCGGTATTTTCAATCGAAACAATAATCCGATCGGCCCTGGTATCATATTTTGAAACAATTTGAATATAGCGTCGCTCTGTTTTCGGCATCGCACCTAAGATTTGCACCGCATTCACCATAATATTCATAAAGATTTGCTGGAGCTGAATAGCATCGGCATAAACATTGCGCAAATTTTCTGCAGCAATAAAATCCCATTCAACGCGTTTAATGCGAAATTCATCTTTTAAAAGCCTGACAGATCTTTCCACGCAAATATTCACATCAACATTTTCTTTTCTTGTTTCTTTATGGCGCATCAAATCCATAAGATCATTAAGCATTTCTTTAATATACGTTGATTGCTCATAAATAAGATCGATCGATTTATAGTAGGGATCTGTTTCTTTCATATCTTTCTTGATAAACTTAACTAACCCATGAACAGCTGTGATAGGCTGACAAATTTGATGCAAAATGCCAGCGCTCAAACTTGCAAAGATCGTGGCCTTGCCAGCATCGACAAGTTTTAATTTCACAGTTTCCATGCGCTGTTTTGCAACATCTATTTCCTGCTCTTTCTCTTTGACCTCTCCCCCCATCTTGCGCAACTGCTCTAAAAAGGCTGCGTTGTGGTACTTGAGAAGTGCATACCCCATGGCCACAACAGAAAGAAAAAGCAACAAAGGCCCAAAAGGATAAATACCAATACCATAATTGTTTAATACGGTCGAATTACTTAAAAGGGTAAGGACAAAACAAAACGTGATAAATTGCAGCTTACGACGATACTGAATGTCAGATTTCCTGCGTTGTGGTAATTTTAAAAAAGTAAAATAATGCCTGAGGATAAGCAAGAGCGCGTAGGTAAAGCACACAAAACTATAAAGCAAAAAAATAAGATGCGCATCCTTCGCCTTAGGAGAAAATCCCCAGGGGTACTCTTCGATGCTCACAAAAAAAGGATCTGTCCATGTCTTGAGGAAAAGAAGGAGAACGCCGACATAGGCAAGCCACAAAAAGAACCTTTTCTGATAAAAAAAGCGTTTTTCATAATATTGCCCCGTCACTATCAAGGCTACATGCAAAAGCGTCACAGGAACAAGGACGATCGCTAAATAAGTCACGCGGCCCCAAAAGAACGTAACAGGATCAACCCAGGCATTGAGCGTCAAGGCAAAACCAAGAAGCCAAAGCGCGGCACTCATGTAGAAATAAAAAACCGCCCGATGAAAGCTCTGACGGACACCAATACCTAAAACAAACATGGCAAAAAATAATGTAATATTAAAAAAAACAAAAGGCACAAGAGAACATACGTTGAAATAATAATAGGAAGGCTGAAAAATAGTATTAAAATTTAACATAATGATTTATTATAACACAACATGATCTAAGAATTTCTGACAACTCTTTTTATTTTACTCTTTTTCCACCAAAAAAACCTTAGCCTCTTGGCCAATTTGAATATCATTGGCATCGGCAAATCCGGCATTAGCCTCCAAGACGTAACGAACGGACTCTTTGGGTCCGTAAACAGGACATTCTTCCTGAAGGCATGGTGGTGCATTTTTCTGAATATAAACAACGCTCTTTGCCTCGCTAAGCCAAATCATATCAAGCGGCAAGAGCGTATTTTTCATCCAAAAACCAGCTTCTACATCTTGAGGAAAAATAAAAAGCATCCCTTCGTCCCTTGGCATGGTCTCTCGATACTGCAGCCCTCGCTGAAGCTCCTCATTGGTCTGAGCAATCTCGACCTTAAGACAGGCCGAGCCTAAACAGACCTTGGGCTGCTTATCGCTCAGACATCCTGAAACCATGGCGCTCATCATAAAAACAAACAAAGCGTAAAAAAGTATTTTCTTATTCATTATTGAGCTCCTTTTTCTTCTGTCAGTCGAATATAATCACGAAATGTGGTTTCCCCGGTAATTTCTTGACGCACGGTCGAAGACCTTTGCGATGTATAGGGGTGTGTCCGCCAATAGCTATAGCGACGAATAGGCTCTTTCGCATTGATGATCTGCAATTTGTCTAAGAATTTTGCCATCTCTTCCGGATCATAGCCAGCCTTTTTCATATATTTTACAGAAAGCCGATCGGCTTGAAATTCATCTTCACGCGCATAACCTGTTAAAATAGACGCAAAGGCCAGATTGATACCAGGGATCATCTGCGCATTTCCCGTTGTCGCAGAAAGAATCTGCAAGATGGTGTAACCATAGGAAGCTTGAAGCCTTTTCATCGCATGTTTAGCTGTGATATGTCCAAACTCATGGGCAATAACTCCCGCAAGCTGATCATCATTGTCCACTTGATCTATTAAGCCTTTGTAAACATAAATATATCCCCCAGGAAGCGCAAAAGCATTGACCTCGTCTTTATTAATAACCTGAACGCTATAGAGAAGTTCTTTACGGTCGCAAACCTCCTGCAAGCGCTTGGCAATTTGCGAAACGCGTTCGTTGACATCAATATCAGTATTCATTTCATTTTCTTTTTCAATATATTGAGCAAAGGCGCTTCCCATGCTTACTTCTTTGTCTGTATTA
>JBAYLJ010000058.1:0-6670 GCA_041664145.1 Candidatus Omnitrophota bacterium
CCATGTCTTGCGCGGACACCTTCTCCTCCGATAGAAAATGAATAGCGCCATGAATGCGTGCGCGCGGCTCCGCGTGAACAGCTAAAAATAGATCTGAGGCCTCTTTCTCACACATCATTTTAAAATATTTCTGAAGTTTCATAAATGAGCTCCCATTTTCAGGCGTTAGCGAATATATATTTGCGACCGACTCGATTTTCCTAAACGCAAAATTTTCTTTAAAATTATTCTACCTTAAAAAACACACCGCAAGAATCATTTTTGACAAAATTGTTGGACCATCTCCTTTTCCAGCAAAAGTAATTTCTTTTTCATTGTAACGCCAAAAGCAAAACCGCCGGGCGTGCCATTTTGCGTGATCACGCGATGGCATGGAATTAAAAGCGGAAAAGGATTCTTATTTAAAGCCTGGCCAACTGCACGCTGCGCAAGAGGATGCCCTACTTTCTTGGCAACCCATTGATACGATCGTGTTTCCCCAAGGGGGATACTCGCCACGGCTTTAAGAACCTTCGCCTCGAACGCCGTAAGCCCAGGCGCCCTTTTCTTAAGTATTTTAAATGTTATCGATCTTGTCATCACTGTTAATCAAAAGCCTTTTTTGACCGCAGGCTGCGATGATAACGTATCGCAAAGCGATGCGCTTCATCACGGATCCGCTGAAGAAGCCTGAGCCCTAAAGAATGTTTGTTTAAAACAACTGCCGTTCTTTTTCCAGGAATAAAAATTTCTTCCTCGCGCTTTGCAATAGAGATCAGCGGCGTTTTAACGCCCAAGGCCTCAAGTTCATCTTGAGCGGCAGAAAGCTGTCCTTTGCCGCCGTCGACCAAGATCAGATCCGGAAAAAGAGCGCCTTCTTTTTTTAACCTTGTATAGCGGCGGCGAACCACCTCCGCGATCATCTGAAAATCATCAATACCTTCAACCTCCCGGATACGAAACCGGCGATAATTGCTTTTATCTGGCGCGCCGTTTAAGAACGACACCATGGACCCGACCGATTGATGCCCCATGGTGTTTGAAATATCAAAGGCTTCCACGCGCTCCGGCGGCTTAGGCAGCCCTAAGGCAAGCTTAAGTTGTTCCGCCTCCTTATAATAATTGACATCTTTTGTTCCGGAATAAAGTGCCCCGACAGCACGCATTTGGTCCCTTAAGACAGCGGCCTTTTCAAATTCTTTCGCCTTAACATAGGCTTCCATGCGCGCGCGTAAGCTGCGGTACAAAACATCCTTGCGCCCCTCTAAGATCAATCCGACATGGTCGATAATGCTTCGATATTCTTTGACGCTTATTTTTTTAGCGCAAGGCGCGTCACACAGTCCAATATGATAATCAAGGCAAGGCTTCTTAGGCATCAGGCGACAAGCACGGTAATGAAAGATCCTTCGCACGATCGTGAGCGCTTCACGGATAAGTTTGGCATCCACATAAGGGCCAAAAAGACGGCCCTCGCCCTCTATGCCCTTGCCCATCCGAGGCCGGACAACCTCGACGCGCGGGTAGCTCTCCTTGGTGATCAAAATGGAGGGATAACTTTTATCGTCGCGCAGCTCCACATTGTACTTTGGGTGATACTTCTTGATGAGGCTCGCCTCAAGCAAAAGCGCTTCGGCCTCACTTGTGGTTAAGATCCAGTCGATCTTCCTGATCGCGGCCACAAGATGATCTGTCTTAGAAAGATCTTTTTTATTTTTACGAAAATAAGACTGCACGCGCTTACGCAGCGCTATCGCCTTACCGACATAAAGAACTTTGTCGCTAGCATCTTTCATCAGATAAACGCCGCTCGACAAAGGAATATTTTTTAAAACTTCTTTGATATCCATTGAAGGAGTTTCTGCGCTTCGACAATTTTAAGGATAAAGGACGTTTGGAAAAAAAGAAAGGCCGCCGCAACAACAACAATGATGAGCCTGATAAGTTCACTAGCGATCGGAATAAAATTCCACAAGAGAAAACAGCCTGCCCCCATGACAAGGGCGGCCACAAAAACTTTCATCGCATGGTCCAGAAGCCCATCGCCAAACCCTTTAAGGCGAGCGCTAAGGATCGTGAACAAAATAAAAAAATCAATGCCTGCCGAGATAGAGCTCGCAAGCGCGATCCCGCCGACCTTAAGCGGCCCCATCAAAACAAAATTGAGGGTGGCATTGATCGCCAAACAAAGCCCCGCGACCTTGGCCGGGGTGACCGTATCTTGAAGGGCGTGAAAACCCGTGACCATCACTTTGATCCCTGAAAACCAAAAAAGGCCAAGGGCGTAGAACAAAAGCGCCTGGGAGGTGATCGATGTCGAATACGCATCAAACGCGCCGCGCTCAAAAAGCACGCGAATGATCGGCGTTGCAAAAAGAACAAGAAAAACACTTGCCGGCAGCATCACCAGGAGCATGCTTTTTAAGCCGAAGACCAAGGTTCGCTTAAAATCATCCATATTTCCCCGCGCAGAAAAGCCCGACAGAGTTGGCAAGATCGCATTCGCGAGCGCGACGCCAAAGATCGCCATAGGAAATTGTAAGATCCGATTTGAATAATAGATCTCTGAAATGCCTCCGGCGCCGACCACATACGAAAGCGACGCGCAAAAGGTATCAATAAAAACCGTAAGCTGGTACACGGCAGATCCAAAAAGCCTTGGAAAAAGAAGCCGTCCAACCTTTTTCACGCCGGGATGATTGAGCGTCTTAGGCATTTCAAAACGAATACCTTTATTAAAAATAGGCAAGGCGTGCGCGGAAAGCTGCAAGACTCCGCCCACAAGGACACCAAAGGCTAAACAAAAAACAGGGTCACAGGACACCTTGGTCGATACAAAAGCACTGATAATGATCGCGATATTAAGAAGGCAAGGGCTAAAGGCCGGAATGACAAAAGAACGGAACGTAAAAAGAACCCCCATGCCATAAGCCGTGAGTCCAATAAAAATAAGATAAGGGAACATCAGCCGCGTGAGCTTGATCGTCAAAAGAAGTTTCTCTTGATCCGCAATAAACCCCGGAGCAATGAGGCGGACAATGACCGGAGCAAAGAAAACACCTAAAAGGGTGATCACGCTTAAGGCCATCAAGATAAAAACAAAAACAGTGTTTAAAAAAAGCGCCAGTTCTTTTTTGTCCTTATCCACATATTCCGCAATGACAGGAACGACCGAAGAGTTCATCCCCCCTTCGCCGACAATATCCCTAAAAAGATTAGGGATGCGAAAAGCAACAAAAAAAGCATCGGCGCGAAAAGAGGTTCCAAGAAATTTCGCCAAAATGATATCCCGGATGAACCCCAAAGCCCTCGAGGCTAACGTTCCTAAGGACAACACGGAAGTCGTCTGAACGATCCCTAAATGGCTGTCATGTTTGGAATATTTATTAGTTGACATAATTTTTTCTCTTTGCTATATTGTCTCCTTACAGAATTAAAGAAAGGAGTATTTTTATGCCACAAAGACGTTCCGGCATTCAAGAGCTACGCTTAAATCATAAAAAGCATATGCACAATTTAGATATCAAGACCGATCTTAAGAAGACGATCAAGAAATTCACAGCTTCTGTCGCCGCCAAGAACCTTCAAGAGGCCAAACCTCTTCTGAGCATTGTCTACAAAAAGATCGATAAGGCGACCAAGCGTAAAATTTTAACGGCAAACACAGCTGCACGAAGAAAATCCTTCTATAGCCGTCTTCTCACAAGCATAGCCTAACCACCAAGACTTCCAGGGCATGTTCCGGTTTTAATTGGCTTCGCTTAATATTAAAATCTGCCTGTTTAAAAGCTAATAACCCTTCTTGAAATTTCAAGGAGGGTATTTGTTTTTTATCGTTCTTCCACTTCCAAAACATTCCTGCGATGATCTGCAAGGGATGATCCCCGTCCTTAAGAAGTCCGTCCAGCATCTCCAAGGCTTCCGCCTTACGATGCGCGGAAATAACACGCATCAGGTCAAAGACATTGTGCCGCAGCTTTGGGCTAAACGAGAACGCCTTAACTGCGTGAGCAAATTTTGTAAAAAAGGCATCTTTTTTATCCAAACCTTCTGCCTCAAGAATAACGATGAGTTTCCCTCGGGCTTCTTTCTCCAGATCAACGATGATAGCCTTTTGAGCGGCAGCCAGTTCATCGGCCTGACGGATCAAGACCACGCGGCTTGAAGCCACCGCAGGCAACGCCATCAAGGTTTCTTGAAGCTCCTCGTTGTCGAGCCGGTGTCCATGTAAAATTTGATAGTCAAAAGAAAGAGATTCTGGGGAAGGAAGGGCGCGAGCCTTGATCTCGGCTATTTTTTGTTCTTTAGCAGGATTGTCTTGGCCAACAAGAAGGTAAATCATCTACCAATCTTCAACGGTTCTTTCAATAATACGCTGAGCCAGGTCTTTGACCGCGTCATCAATGGCCACGCTCTCGGCCTTGGCGTAAAGACCTGAAGGAAAATAAGTAGTATCCCCTGCAAAGCTCGGCTCTGTCCAGAGGGTTTCGTTGGTGCGCGTATCAACAAGCGTCAAAGAAACAATAATGGTAATGCGGTACTCCAAGACGTTGTCACTATCATCGTAGCGCAATCCATCACGCTGATAATTTAAAAGCGCACCCTTTAAAATAATATCTGCCTCTTCAGGTTTGGCCACCTTCAAAAAGCCATCGGTAATAAAACGGTTAATAACGCCGTTAGAGACTTTCACTTCCATCATCGGCACATAAAGATTCTTCGAGCCTCTATCTGTGCCATAATCAACATTATTTTTAAAAGGCTCGATATAAATTGTCCTGATCCCCGCCATAGAAGGAGACACGGTTCGCGTAGAATAACCGCATCCGCTTAAGCAAAGCATAGCTGCCGCAAATACTAAGACAATTTTTTTCATTCTTTCCTATCGCTTAAAGGCCGGCGCCAAAAAGGCTCCGTGCTTGATTCTTTTTATCAAGGAACTGTTCATTAGGCATCTTTGAGGGCGCGTTAGAAACCTCGTCCTTTTTCTCCAAGACCTTGATCTGTTCCAGGGCAAGCGGCGCCCAACGGCTATTAGAAAAATCATTAATGATCGCATTGTAATAGATCTTGGCAGCTTCGTATTTCTTGTTCTTGGCGTAAAATTTTGCAATAAGAAAATTATTTTCAGCTTCTTTATCATTAAGCGTTGCGATCTCTTCTTTGGCCTTGGCCGAGAGTTCAGCATCGGGATAATCTTTAACAAATTCCTTAAAGCCCTCGGTGGCAGCCTTGGTCACCTTTTGATCATAGGCAGCGCTTGAGGAGCGTGCCGCATCCACAACCGCGATCTGATACTTAGCGGCCTTGACCCATTCACTCTCAGGATAATCATTGATCACTTTGTCAAACTCATCACGGGATTCTTGATACATTTTCTTTTCCGCGAGGTATAGCCCGATCTTATATTGCGCGACGGCGGCGTATTTTCCATAAGGTGCATTCTTGATGACGCTGCGAAAAACATCCACCACATCATAATCCCCTCCGGTCAAGGTGGAGACGAACTGATTCTTTTTAGGATTCTGGAGCATGCGTTCACCGATCTTATACTGACGCTCCACGACCTCTGGCGCAAGATCGCTAAAGGGGTATTTTTCGATCACCTTTTGGCTTTCTTGGAACGCGCGGTACTCTTTCCCCAGGTCTTCATAACACCGCGAAATGGCAAGCTGAGCCACAGGTGCTTCTTTGGCCTTGGGGTAATGCTTGATCAATTTTTCGTATTCTAAAAGGGCCTTAGGGTAATCTTTTTGCTGATAATACTCATTGGCAAAGGTGAGCTGCTCTTGAGGTGTATCTTTGACCGCGTACTTAGGGTTCACCCATTTGTTCGTTTCCGGGGTCCAGATCCAAAAAGCAAAACAAGGGGTGGTGCACGAAATGACTATAATACTAATAAATATAAAGATGTATTTTCTCATGTGGTTCACTTTATCATAGTTAAATTTGGTTGTCAATTCCGCCTACCATTAAATCAGAAATGGCGGAATTGCCCCAGGGAGCGCTAGCGACCGTGGGACTTTAAATGAAGCCGTGATTTACGGACGCCTTCGGCGACGTAAATCACATGGCTGAATTTACTCCGCAACCTAAGCGAAGCGAAGACTGCGGAGCTAACAAATAAAAAAGTGATATCACTGACAAATGCCTGCGAGGAGCAAGATAAATATTAAGGAAATCTAGACAAGATAATAAAAAAGAGCGGGAGCTCAACAGGAACCTCTCTTAAATCAAATTTGTAGATTCTGGAGCCTCCGCTCAACTAAAGGATAGCCTCCAAAATCGGGTTTGTCAACCCCCCCGCCTATCCTTCTTTGATGCTAATACCTACTTTGAGGGCTCCTTCTTGGGTCATTGTCTAAAACTTGATAATGATCTCTTTTTTTAGTTTACCGCTGATATTGCAATACCCTTCCATAGAAACAACATCACCATCTTTAACGTCAGCGACAAGATAGCTAACCGTTTGGGCCTTGTTATTATCTTGGTTTGAAATAACATCTTCGATGATCTCTTTGCCGTTTAGCCCCACGTCAACTTTCTTGATATAATGGCTCGTCGGATTACTCGTATTATGCACGATCACGGCGGTGACAACCTTTGTCTTGGGGTCAAAAGTGATCTCGATATCAGACGGCGGATGCGCATAAACCGTGGACACGGCTGTAAAAAAGATCAAAAAGACTGC
>JBAYLJ010000059.1:0-6630 GCA_041664145.1 Candidatus Omnitrophota bacterium
ATACCCCTTACCATTGATGACCATCATCAGCCTTAGCGCCTTAGCAGGACTCGTTTTTCTTGGCAATCTGGTGCCGATCAATCTAGGTCAGAACGCACAAAGCCTATGGATCATTGTTTTATTGGTCTATTGTTTTTTTGCATCTATTATCCCGGTCAACCTTCTTTTGCAGCCACGAGATTATCTCTCAAGCTTTCTTCTTTTTGTGGGAATTCTTATCGGGATCATAGGTGTTTTTGTCACGCATCCGGCCACAAAAACTCCTGCCTTTATATCGTTAAATAGCTCTCAAGGCTCCTTATGGCCGATGATGTTTATTACAATTGCTTGCGGAGCTATTTCTGGTTTTCATTCCCTTATCTCCTCAGGAACAACATCCAAGCAAATTGCCAATGAGACAGATGCTAAAAAGATTGGATTCGGAGGGATGCTTGTTGAAGCCTTTCTTGCCGCTCTGGTCATCATTATCTTTTCCTCAAGCTTTTCTTTACCTGAATTTCATGCTCATCAGCTCATGAATACAAACCCTATTTCGTTGTTTGGAGAAAGCTTTGGGAATGTGACAAAAATCTTTTTAGGGCCATGGGGAACTTTTATCGCCCTCTTTGTCCTTAATGCCTTTATTTTAACAACACTCGACTCTGCCACGCGCATTGCTCGCTATGTCACCGAAGAAATTTTGATCATCAAAAATAGATTTCTCTCAACCCTGGCTGTTGTTGTTTTTGCAGGATCGCTCGCCCTTGCCCATGACAAGGGAGGCCTTCCCATCTGGAAAAAGATCTGGCCACTTTTTGGCGCGTCCAATCAGCTCATTGGAGCTTTAGCCCTCATTGTTATTGCTTGCTGGCTTTTACAAAAAAATAAATCTGGATTTCTTTACGCCCTTTTACCGGCCCTTTTCATGCTTATAACTTCCTTAACAGCTCTGAGCATCAAGATTCCATCCCAGTGGAGAAATCAGGAATTTTTGCTTGTAATTATTTCTACAATTCTTATAATAACAACTCTGCTGCTTATCTCTGAAGTTTTCATTGTTTTTAACAACAGGAGAAGACATGGTTAAGAAACTTATTGTTCAAAAATTTGGCGGATCTTCCGTCGCCAATATTGATCGCATTAAAAATGTGGCTCAACGTGTTGTAGAATATAAAAGAAATAATCAAGATGTTGTGGTTGTTGTCTCTGCCTTAGGAGACACCACGGATGAACTTGAAGAACTTGCCTTTGCGATCGATCCAACACCACCGGAACGAGAAATGGACATGCTGATTTCAACCGGGGAACAGGTTTCCTGCGCGCTGTTGGCTATGGCCGTGAAGAAGCTTGGGCTCGATGCTATATCCTTTACTGGCGCCCAAGTTGGCATTCGAACTGATAATGTTCACACCAAAGCAAAAATTATTAAAATTGATCCCAAGCGAATTCGCAAAGCACTTGCGGAAAACAAAATTGTTATTGTGGCTGGATTTCAAGGGATCACAACCGACGATGAAATCACGACCTTAGGACGTGGGGGATCAGACCTGACGGCTGTGGCCCTTGCGAAAGCTCTCAATGCGGATATTTGCGAAATCTATACCGATGTCACAGGAATTTACACCACCGACCCTCGAATAGTAAAAAACGCACGTAAGCTTGCACGCATCACACATGAAGAAATGCTGGAAATGGCAGTCCTAGGGGCTCAAGTCATGCAGGCACGCTCCATTGAGGTTGCAAAAAAATATAATATCTCACTACACGTTCGATCAAGCTTTTCGAAGGAGGAAGGAACCATGATCACACAAAAGAATGAAAAGATGGAAAGCGTTGCCGTTCGCAGCGTCACATGCAATAAATCCGAAGCCAAAGTCACCATCTGCAATGTCCCTGACAAGCCAGGCATCGCAGCGAAGATCTTTACATCAATTTCCAAAGCAGGCATCAACGTTGACACGATTGTTCAGAACGTTAGCCATACCAAACAAACGGATATCTCTTTTACTGTTCCTAAGGCTGATCTTGTTAAAACGCTCAAAACAGTCACAAGTATTTCAAAGCAAATGAAGATCGGCGATATTCTTTCTGATAAAGATGTTGCCCGTATTTCTATCGTAGGTTCGGGGATGCGCTCACATCGTGGCGTTGCTGCTAAAATGTTTCAAACGCTCGCTGATGCGAAGATCAACATTGAAATGATCACAACCTCTGAGATCAGCATTTCGTGTATCATTAACCAAAAATTTTCTGATCAAGCTGTTCAGATTCTCCATAAAAAATTTAATTTGGAAAGAGCAGGATAATGTCGCAAATTATCATCTACGATACAACGCTCCGTGACGGTTCTCAGACCGAAGGCGTTTCTTTTTCCGTTAACGATAAGCTTCATATTGCCGAAAAGCTTGATGATCTTGGTGTTCACTACATCGAAGGAGGATGGCCAGGGTCAAATCCTAAAGATAAAGAATTCTTTAAGCTTGTCCAAGAGAAAAATCTAAAAAATTCTATGATCGCTGCTTTTGGATCAACGCGCCGCGCGAACATCGAGCCTAAGGATGATAACAATCTTAAAGAACTCGTCGCCTCACAGGCGCCTGCGATCACGATCTTTGGTAAAAGTTCTGATTTTCATGTCCTCGACGTGCTCAAAACAACTCTCGAAGAAAATCTGCAAATGATTTATAGCTCTGTTGATTTCTTGAAAAAGAACACCAAAGAAGTCTTTTACGATGCAGAACATTTTTTTGATGCCTATAAACGAAACCCTGATTACGCCATCAAAACACTTTTAATGGCGCAAGAAGCTAAGGCGGATTGTATCATTCTTTGCGACACCAACGGAGGAACATTACCTGAAGACATTAGCCGTATTGTGAAAACGGTCAAGTCTTCTATAAAAACACCTTTAGGCATTCACTGTCATAACGATCTTGACCTTGCTGTTGCCAATAGCTTAGTGGCGATTGATGCCGGTGCACGACACGTCCAGGGAACATTCAACGGGCTAGGGGAGAGATGCGGAAACACAGATCTAACCACCCTTATTGGGATCTTGCATACGAAAACAAATCTTAAATCTATTCCTGCCTCCAAGATCAAGCATTTAACCGAAGCTGCTTATTTTATTAGCGAAATAAGCAACATCAAGCTTCAGGACAACCATGCCTTTGTGGGTCATTCAGCCTTTGCGCACAAGGGAGGCGTTCATATTGATGCCATGCTAAAAAATCTTCAAGCCTATGAACATTTAGACCCTAGCACGGTAGGAAATTATCGTCGCTTCCTGACTTCTGAGCTCGCCGGAAAAATGCCCATTGTCTTAAAGGCCCAAGCTCTTAATATAAAGCTCGATAAAAAATCAGAGGAGACAAAAAAGATTTTAAAATTATTGCAAGATAAAGAGCTTGCAGGTTACCAATTTGAAGCCGCGGACGCATCCTTTGAAATTCTTGTTAAACGTCAGCTTAAAGAATACAAACCTTTTTTTGCTCTTGAAAGTTTTAAAGTCACCACAGAAAAACGCAATGACGGAAAAACATTTGCCGAGGCATCGCTACGACTAACCATTGACGGCAAAGAAGAATTTAGCGCCTCCGATGGCGATGGACCCGTGGACGCCTTAGACCGTGCCTTGCGCAAAGTTCTTGTAAAATTTTATCCCACACTTAAAGAAATGCATTTAACCGATTACAAAGTACGCGTCATTAATTCCAAGGCTGCCACAGCCGCTAAAGTGCGCGTCCTTATTGAATCGCAAGATGAAACAGATTCCTGGACCACGGTCGGCGTCCATGAAAATGTCATTGAAGCAAGCTGGGAAGCTTTGATCGACAGCATCGAATATAAACTCCTCAAAGACCTAAAGACATAATCATGAAAGAGTTGCCACCTCAATACAATCCCCATGCGGTGGAAGACGCCCGACGAGATTTCTGGGAAAGAAACCATCTTTTTCACGCCAAGTATCATCGCGCGAAGAAACCATACACGATCGTGATTCCGCCGCCCAATGTCACAGGCATCTTGCATATGGGCCATGCCTTAAACAATACCCTTCAAGATATTATGATCCGCTACAAGCGCATGAAAGGCTTTGAGGCTCTATGGATGCCAGGAACCGATCATGCCGGCATTGCAACTCAAAACGTTGTGGAAAAACAACTCGCCAAAGAAGGGAAGACACGCCATGATTTAACGCGTGAAGCCTTTACACAACGGCTTTGGGATTGGAAAAAACAATACGGCGATACCATCATTCATCAGCTTAAAAAGCTCGGCTCTTCATGCGATTGGGACCGAACACGATTCACTATGGATGAGGATTACAGCAAAGCTGTAAAAACAGTTTTTATTAAACTTCACAAAAAAGGACTTATCTATCGAGGACAATATATCATCAACTGGTGCCCACGATGCCAAACCGCTCTTTCCGACGAAGAAGCAGAACATCAAGACACCTCTGGCATGCTGTATCATATAAAATATCCTTTTAAGAATAATCCTAAGAAATATATCATTGTTGCCACGACACGTCCTGAAACCATGCTTGGCGACACCGCTGTCGCCGTGCACCCCAAAGATGCACGCTATAAAGATTTTATTGGCCAAACGCTTACGGTTCCTTTAATGGATCGTGACATAAAAATTATTGCGGATACCTTTGTTGATCCTCAGTTTGGAACAGGCGCTGTGAAGGTTACACCAGCCCATGACCCTAACGATTTTGAAATGGGTAAACGTCATAACCTTGCCTTTATTAATATCCTAGAAAATGATGCCAAGCTTAACAAAAATGCCGGACCCTTTTGCGGGCTTGACCGCTTTAAGGCAAGGGAAGTTATCCTCGAGAATCTCAAGGCCTTGAATCTTTTAGAAAGAACTGAACCGCATGCCCATGCCGTTGGACATTGCTACCGCTGCCATACCATCGTCGAACCTTTCTTGTCGCGCCAATGGTTCGTTAAGATGAAGCCCTTGGCCAAACGAGCCATTGATGTTGTGAAAAAGAAAAAGATTAAATTTTATCCGGATCGCTGGACCAAGGTTTATCTCAACTGGATGGAGAATATTCGCGATTGGTGCATCTCACGTCAAATATGGTGGGGACATCGCATTCCTGTTTGGTACTGTAGCGCATGCGGGGAAGAACGCTATCTTGTTTCTGAAGATAAACCTCAACGCTGTCCAAAATGCCATGGCAAAGATCTCTATCAAGATCCTGATGTTCTAGACACATGGTTTTCCTCCTGGCTGTGGCCCTTTGCAACGTTGAACTGGCCAAAACAAAGTCAGGATTTAAAATATTTCTACCCAACAGCAACTCTTTTTACCGCACCTGAAATCATATTCTTCTGGGTTGCGCGCATGGTCATGGCAGGGCTAGAATTTAAAGGAAAAATTCCTTTCTCTGATGTGTACCTTCATGGAACAGTACGCGACACGCAAGGTCGAAAAATGTCAAAATCCCTAGGCAATGCCATCGACCCCTTAGAAATTATCAATGAATATGGTGCTGACGCTCTTCGCTTTAGCCTTATTATCAACTCCGGACAAGATCTTTTTATTTCCAAGGAAAAATTTGAGATTGGCCGTAACTTTGCCAATAAAATCTGGAACGCATCCCGCCTTATCCTGATGAATACATCGTCGGTGGAAGGCGCTCATCTTTACGAAAACTTTAGAAAGCTCAACACAAAAGAGCTCCCCGTAGCTTGTCTGTGGATATTATCAAAGCTTCAAACAACCACCAAAGATCTTGAAGACGCGATAGAAAAATATCGCTTTTCAGAGGCTGAGAGCCTTATCTATGACTTTATCTGGAAACATTTCTGCGACTGGTATCTTGAAATGATCAAAAATGACTTTACCAAAAAAGATGTTCAGCTCGTATCTGTTTATGTTCTTGATCATCTCCTGCGCCTTGTTCATCCCTTTATGCCGTTTGTCAGTGAAGAAATCTGGCAAAAGCTAAATATTTCAGAAAATGTTTTATCACTGCAAAGCTGGCCGCGTATCAATAAAAAACTTCACCATCCGCGCATTGAAAAACAAATGGAAAGTCTCTTTGATTTTATTATCGCTGTACGCAATATCAGGGCCCACTGGCATATCCAAAATGCAACAACCGTTAGATGTCTCCTCCAGTGCTCGCTAGCCGAATATGGATGGCTTGATCAAAATTTAGCAACCATCAAATCCCTCGCACGCGTTGAAGGCATTTCATTGGTAAAAGAAATCGCGGACACCAAAGATATGGCCACAGCCATATCCGGAAAGATCAAATTTTATATTCCACTCAAAGGCATTATCGATTTGACCCAAGAGAAAAAAAGAATTAAAACAGAAATTGAAAGTTGTCGTCAAACATGCGAAAATCTTTCTAAGCGTCTTAGCGATGATAACTTTACAAAACGCGCGCCTAAGGAAGTCGTCGAAAAAGAACGAAAACGATTTGAGGATCTTGACACCAAGATAAAAGAATTTGAAAAAACACTAAGTGAACTCTCTTAATGACAAAACCTAACACAAAAAAGAATATTGACGAACTTATCACCCTTGCCCTCAAGGAAGATATTGATAAGGGAGATATCACGACCAATATCTTTGTTCCGTCGAATATGACTTCCAAGGCCTACATGATCACTCATG
>JBAYLJ010000060.1:0-6442 GCA_041664145.1 Candidatus Omnitrophota bacterium
CAACATCTGATGACTCTCTGCGCTCAAGGTCAGACTAAAATATTTTCCATAAAACAAAGATCCTTTTCGTATATCAACCGCCACATCAAAGATCTCTCCTCTTAAAACACGCACAAGCTTTGCCTGGGCAAAAGGTTTTTTCTGATAATGCAAACCTCTTAACGTGTTTCTTTTCGATAGAGAATGGTTGGCCTGAAGAAAAGGTTTTCGAATGCCCGCGGCGAAAAATTCTGAGAACTTATAAATTTCTTTAAAAAATCCTCGCTCATCATTAAAAACCTTGGGGCGCAATACAACGAGATCGGGAATTTCGAGTGGTTGAAATTCAAAAGACATAGCTTAGGGCCTGCTGTTTAACATTTTTAATAAATATTCACCGTAGCTTGTGGAAAACCCTTTGGCGAGACGTTGAACCTTTTCTTTTGAAATAAATCCTCTGCGGAAAGCGACCTCTTCAAGACAACCGATTTTAAGCCCTTGACGCTGTTCAATTGTTTTAATAAACAACGAGGCTTCGATCAAAGACTCGTAAGTGCCGGTATCAAGCCAAGCATATCCACGGCCAAGCAATTGAACGGTTAATTGATCTTTGCGTAAATACGCTAAATTGATATCTGTGATCTCTTTCTCGCCCCGCCTAGAAACCTTGATCTTTTTTGCAATATCAATCACACGATTATCGTAAAAATAAAGCCCGGTCACAGCATAATGCGACTTTGGTTTTTTAGGCTTTTCTTCGATCGAAAGAACTTTCCCCCTTTTATCTAAATCAATAACGCCGTAACGACACGGATCGTTCACATAATAGCCAAAAACGGTTGCGCCTTTTTTCTGCCTTGCAGCATTTTGTAAAACTTTAGAAAGGCCTTGGCCAAAGAAAATATTATCGCCCAAGATAAGACAGACGCTATCTTTTCCTATAAATTTCTCTCCAATCAAAAAGGCCTGGGCGATGCCATTGGCCTCACGCTGTTCGGCGTAGCTTAAACGAATGCCAAAATCTTTACCGTCTTTTAATAAATCTTGAAAACGAGGCAGATCTTTTGGCGTAGAAATAATCAAAATATCCTTGATCCCAGAGAGCATCAATACTGATAAAGGATAATAGATCATCGGCTTGTCATAAATAGGAAGAAGCTGTTTGCACACTCCCTTGGTGATAGGATAAAGACGTGTGGCCTTGCCGCCTGCTAAAATAATACCTTTCATAGATCTCCTTTGCCTGTTTTGAATTTTTTGATTATAGCAAATATTTGTTAAAAATGACAACAAATTAGCCTTCAAAGACTTGAAATGCTATAATATCTACTGCTATGAAGAAGATTTCAGAAATTCTTAATACCAAACAAAAAACTTTTTCCCTAGAGCTCTTTCCGCCCAAAACAAGCGAAGGATACGAAAAACTCTTAGCCACGATAGGTCTTTTGGCAGAATTAAAACCTGATTTTATCTCCTGTACCTATGGCGCAGGTGGCGGGAATCGCGACAAAACTCTCGATATTGTCGAACATATTCAAAAGGCGCATAACATCCCAGCCCTGGCGCACCTTGCCTGCGTCTTAAACACCAAAGATCAAATAAAATCTATTGTTGATCATATTCAACATCGCGGTATTCAAAATATCTTAGCCTTGAGAGGCGATCCGCCAGCGGATAATCCTGATTGGCAGCCTACAAGTGACAACTTTCGCTATGCCTATGAGCTCTGTACCTTTATCAAGAAAAATTACGATGACCATTTCTGCATTGGCGTTGCCGGCTTTCCCGAAGGCCACGTCCTGTGCCCTGACAAACAATTAGATGCCCGCTATTTAAAAATAAAGATTGATGCCGGTGCCGCCTTTGTCATTACACAGCTTTTCTTTGACAACAATGATTATTTTAAATACATTGAACGCTTAAAAAAGCTCGGCGTTGATCGTCCCGTATTGCCAGGCATCCTTCCTGTCACCGATTATCAAGGAGTTATAAAATTTTGTGAAAGATGCGGAACAAAGATCCCTCAAAAGATCCACGATCTCTTTGCCCCCATTGCACACGATAAAGAAGCGGTGATCAATCAAGGAATTAATTTTTGTGTTGATCAATGCAAAGAACTTTTAAAAAAAGGAGCTCCGGGCATTCATTTCTACCCGTTAAATAAAATTCATCCTCTCGATGTTATTTTACCGAGAATCAAGGAGGCCTTGTGAAAATCTTTCTTTTTACCTTCCTCTTTATCTGTTGCACCGAACAGCTTGTCTTGGGGGCAGCCGCCCAGGCCATACAGCAACAAAAAAGAGCCGAACAAGCCATCATTGAACAAGCCGTGATCGAAAAACAACTAACGGACCTAGCGATACAACAACAGATCATGGCGGAGCAAGAGATGATGATTGAACAAAATATCCCCATCGAGGCAACAATAACACTGCCTCAAGAGGAAACTGGCGAGCAAACGACTGTCGATATGTCTGATATTCTCAAATCCCTTGAGACATCAAGCAAGGCATGGCCTCTTATTATCGGGAGAGAACCCAAGGCCTTCATTGTCCTAAAATATATTGATTATTTTAAGAAAAAAGGAATTCTGATCAAAAAATCAGCAGACGATTATGTCTCCCTGCTTGATGATCTAATAGCTCAGGAGAAAGAAATACAAAACAATTCCTTCGAGAGCGTCTTTCAGTTAGTCGCTATCTTGGAATATGATTTTGATAATGGGCAAGATAAAGATAAGATGCTCATCAAGCTTCTCGGCAAAGAGGGATACCTTAAAAACAAAAAACGATTAGGGCTACCGTAGTTTTTTGTCCTTTTGTTCTTCTTTAGCCTTAAGAATTTCTTCAAGATTCTTTTGAGCCGAGGACGACGAAGGGTCGAGAATAAGCACCTTCCTAAGCATGCTTTCTGCACGGATTAATTTTCCCTTCTGAAAATAATAAAAAGCTAAATTATTAAGCGCCATAACATTCTTTGGATTGATCCGAAGCGCTTTTTTAAAACAAAGCGCAGCTTGATCAAATTTTTTGATATAAAGATAATTAATGCCCAAATTATTATAAATACGATCATCAGAAGAATCGATGCGTTCAGCCTGACGATATTCATCAATAGCCCTATCGATTTCCCCCTGGGCCTCATAACAATGGGCAAGCTCAAAATGAATCTCCTTAATGAACAAGCGATAGACGCCTTGCACTTTTAAACCCTTTGTCCTTTGAAAATAACTACGCATGATCGATAATGCTTTTTTATATTCTTTGATGGCAGCCTTTTGATCACCCTTAAAATAATACGCCCTTGCCAAAAGAATACGAACGCGGCCAAACTGTGGATGATATTGAAGCGTTTGCCTAAAAAGAGGAACCTCCCCCTGCCAAGAACGGATTTGCACTCCAGCCGTTAAGACAAAAACAATACCGACAAACAAAAGACTTGCCGCAATGACCTGCTTTGCTTTTTCTTTAAAAATGAGAATAAGCATTCGCTGTATAAAAATAAAAATAAACAAAAGAAATCCAAAAAGCGAAACATAAAGGAAATGTTCCGATGTCAAAATAAGAGAATACTCATTAATTAAAGGAACAATATTTAACATCGGAGCAAGGGCGACAAAGAAAAGCCCTAAGCCAAAATAGGCTAATCGCTTTTCTTCTTTTGAATATAATCGTAAAGACGCGATAAAAAGGAACCCTAGCAAAAAGAGAGCCATGAGGGGATAGGGCGAAAATTTTAAAATATCTATGCTTCGATAATAATGTAGATCATTAGGAAAAATAAGGATGCGAAGATACATCAACAGCGTTTGAGGAATAGAGGCCACGCGCATCCAAAACTCGCTTGAGATCGTTAGAACGCCTATCAATGTCCGAGAAAGAACAATGTGACGAAAAATGAAATAACCAATGAGCAAGCAAAGAAAAGGAGCGATGGAACAGGCCATGCTAAAATTTTTATTCTTCTGCGTTCTTAAATCCTTGTAAACAAATTCATAAAAAAGAAGCACTAGCGGGAACATGACAGAACTTTCTTTGGTGAAAAGAGCTAAAAGAAAGAAAAAAAGTGATAAAAACAAATACACGCCCCTGCCCCAGAAAAAAGAAAGGTCTTCTCGTTTAAGATAAAAGAAAAAGCTTAGGAAGCAAAAGGAGGCCGAAAGAAGGTTAGAAACCCCTGCGATGGCGCAGACAGTCTCTGTTTGTACGGGATGAATAAGAAAAAAAAGGCCTATCCCCAGAGACAGAACCTTTCGCTTAGAAAGGCGTAGAGCAAGCCAATAAACCAAAAAACTATTGAGAATATGAAGGAGAATATTAAAGAGATGATATCCTCGAGGGATTCGCTGAAAAAGAAGAAATAAGCATTTATTTACAATGTCAAGAATCGGCCGATAATAAGAATTAATAACAAGATCGCTCTCAGCAGCAGGAGTCGATGGATTTATAAAAATATCCTTGAGATGATCCCAGCGCGCTAAATCAGTATTTCCAACGATAAAAACAAGATCATCGTGAACAAAAGGATAGTTGACCGCAGGCGCATAAAGCAAGAATCCAATGAGAGCTAAGACCCCAAGAACGTTCATAAGGCCTAATCGTTCCAAAAAGGGAGTGAGCAACACTTTTATTGATTTCACAACGTCCTTCATCTTTTCACCAGTACCATGACCTAAAAACTTCCTTGATAAAGAAATCTTGGTTTTTAAGAAATCCCTGCCAAGCTTCCAAAAACAGCAGATGCTGCCAATGTTTTTGTATCGCTATTTTTAATTGACCAGCTGAGACTTAAGACGCGGAAGATATTCTTGCAATTCAACAAATTCTTGAGAGGCTCTTTGAAAAATTTGAGTTACTTGAATCAAATTCTCTTGCTTAGCTGCCGCTTCCATTTCTTTAAACGACTGCCAAAGCTTATTGGCTCCAATATTACTGGCCGCTCCCTTGATAGAATGAGCAACATCTGCTAAGTCAGAAAAACTGGATTTCGTGATCAAAGTAGAAACATCTTTTAACCGCTGCGGGGTATCCTCCAAGAAAATCTGAACAAGCTCAAGCAAAAGCTCCTTATCCCCTTGAAGCCGATAGAGAACATCTTGAAGGCCAATAATTTCACTATCCATTTAGGCTTGCCTTTCGTGCTTTTCCATCATGCGCTCGATCGTATCATAAACCTTGGCAGCATCGATCGGCTTTGAAATATAAGCATCCATGCCCGCATCGAGGCACTTCTTTTCATCTTCAGCCATCGCACGCGCCGTCATCGCAATAATGGGAATATGCCCGCCTGTTTCCTGCTCTTTATGGCGAATTATTTTTGTTGTTTCCAGCCCATCAAAAATAGGCATTTGAACATCCATCAAAATCACGTCAAAACTTTTTTCCCGTAGCTGATTTAAAACCTCTTGGCCATTCTGAGCAATCGTAACAAGCCATCCTCTTTTTCCAAGAAGCTTTTCCGCAATCTTTTGATTAAGCAAATTATCTTCGGCTAATAAAATATTTAAAATCCGCAATCCCTTAGAACTAGCTTCCTTTTTGGAAGACATAGACGGCAATGCTTCTTCGCGGGCAATATCTGTCTCTGTTTTTGATTTTATCTTAAACTGCGCTGTAAAGAAAAATGTGCTGCCGGCACCTTCTTCGCTCTCAATCCAAATACGGCCACCCATCATTTCAACCAATTTTTTACAAATCGCAAGCCCTAATCCTGTCCCTCCGTACCTTCTTGTCACAGAGGTATCTGCCTGCGTAAAGACATCAAAGATCAATTCCTGTTTGTCTTTTGGGATCCCAATCCCTGTATCAGAAACTAAGATCGTAATTTTTACTTCCTCATCTGATACGCGCATCGCTTGAACACCAATTTCCACTTTTCCTTCATGCGTAAATTTAATCGCATTATTGACAAGATTGATGATGATCTGACGCAGGCGGGTCGAATCACCAACAACAAATCGAGGAACATCGGCGTGAATCGAAGATGTCAGTTTTATATTCTTTTTATTCGCCAAAACAGATAACCCCTTGGCGATGCTTTCGACAACCTTCCATAGATCAAATTCAATATGCTCAAGCTTGACCTTGCCAGCCTCTACGCGTGAGATATCCAGAATGTCATTGAGCAAGCTTAAAAGATTATCAGCAGCTTCTTTGGCAGTCTTGAGATTATCGCGCTGATCTTCCGTTAGGTCAGTCTCCAGGGTCAAGTCAAGCATCCCGATCACCGCATTCATAGGCGTCCTTACCTCATGAGACATATTCGCTAAAAACATGCTCTTGGCGCTGCTGGCTTCTTCCGCGGCAATTTTGGCCTGCAGAAGACCTTCGCGCGCTTTCTTATGTTCAGTAATATCCTCTATGACACCGTCGATAATTAAATTCTTTTCTTGCTTATCTTTGACTAACACTGCATGCATCGAACATTGGATGATCTGACCATCTTTCTTTTTGAGCTTCATCCA
>JBAYLJ010000061.1:0-6432 GCA_041664145.1 Candidatus Omnitrophota bacterium
AAGATGTAATGCAAACAACGCGTAACCCTGGCATTTGATAAAAGGGCTTGGCATTTACGTGCATCATAGCGCCAGTACCAAATCCCTGCAAATAAAGTCAAGAGCATCAGCTGGACGATGCTTACAAGCCGCAAGCCCATATCAAAATAGGATGAATTTAAAAGCATCATCACGTCCCCTAGGTTCATGATGGGTATCCAGCGAGAAAGGGCCGCATGAATAAGCCCCACAAGCGCAGGAAGCGAAATAGCGATAAAACAAGCAAGATAAATACAAAGGCTTCCTGCTAGCGACCACAAAAAATTCCTTCGCTTAACATGAATATAAATAAAAGATGTAAGAACAATGCTCATGATCTCTAAACGAATCCCATAAGGAATATTCGCATCTGGAACAGGCAAATAAAAGAAATAAAGAAAATGGCGCCATAGATCTTTTTCCACATAAACATAAAGAATATTTTGAGGATAAATCCATTTAATAACAGAATCGACCAAGATCGGAAGAAGGATAACGCCAAAGAAAAAGATGCTCATGCGAGAAATCTTAAGAATGTCAACATGGGAAAAGAAATGCAATAAAAAAATAACCGCCAAAAGAAGGGAAAGAAAAAATATGGGAAAATGCGCCAAATGAAAAGAGGCCACCTTGCTCGTCGCCTGAAAAGATAAAATGCTCTCAAAAAAATCACGCGCGATCACAAGGCCGATCGCCGTGGCCATCCACAAACCAAAGCTCATGGGGATCACTTCAAGCTGATCAAAAAAATTTTCACTTCTTTTTATCAGAGGATGAACGTTCACGATCTTTCCTTGGTTATTTACCCTTTAGCTCTATTTTTCCTGTCCACGACCAATTCCCCGCCGTTAGCAACGTTCTCTGCGCTGTTTTCCTTGATAATAACCCCGTAGACATGGCGTGGAAATTGATACGCCTTTTCCAAGGCATCGGTGACTTCTTTGACAAGCACTCTCTTAACACTAACGTCAAGCGGCGAACCTTCAATGGTAACAACTGGCATAACGTTTCTCCTGTTTAATTTTTTGTTCCAATAAGCTCAAGCTTTTTACTGCGCGGCCACTTCTTGATCTCATATTCCCGTTTAAGCGCCGTTGACCGATTAAAATAATTTTCCGTATACAATATTTCTTTCGCGCCAAAGAATTTTGTAAACAAAGCCCCCTTGCCTTTTTTATGCATGGCAAGCCGTCGCTCAAGATTGTTTGTGATCCCTGTATAAAGCTGATCTTTATCCGTTTCCAGGATATAAACTTTCCAATCACCTTCTGTTTTCTTATTGACCCTCTTCTTTGCTTTCTTTTTTGTCTTCTTGAACATGAATTACTTTCCAAAATATTTCAAATAAGCGCCATAGCCTTTGGCTTCCATGTCTTCTTTGGAAATAAATAAAAGCGCCGCGGAATTGATACAAAAACGTTGCCCTGTCGGCGCCGGCCCGTCATCAAAAACATGGCCAAGATGCGAATCCGCATTCTTGCTGCGTACCTCGGTTCGCTCTGCGCCTAGGGTGAGATCTTTTTTCTCAACAACATTGGCAGGCTCTAGGGGCTTGGTAAAGCTCGGCCATCCCGTGCCTGAGTCAAATTTATCAATGGACAAAAAAAGCGGTTCACCGGAAACAACATCGACGTAAATACCGTCTTTCTTGTTGTCCCAGTATTCATTAGCAAAAGGCGTTTCTGTGCTGCATTCTTGAGTAACTTTATATTGCGTTGGGCTAAGCTTTGCCTTGATCTCTTTTTCATCGGGTTTGACATAAGTCTCTTTTGCAACAGAACGGCGAAGAGGGCAAAGGGGAACATCTTCTCTGCCTTTCCATGTTTTCTTTAAAAAGTCTTCTCGCCCTGAACCTTTCTTGTAAGCCTGATACTGTAAAGCGTTCTTCTTGTAATAATCCTGATGATACTCTTCCGCTGGATAAAATACTTGAGCTGACAAAATATCTACGACCACAGGCTTGGAAAAAATTTTAAAGTCCTGAAGGGCTTTTTTTGATTCTTGGGCCATCTTCTTTTGTTCCTCATTATGATAAAAGATAGCTGTTTTATATTGACTGCCCTGATCGGCAAATTGACCATCCTTGTCTGTCGGATCAATGCTCTTCCAGAACGTATCCAGAAGCTGTGCATAGTTCATCCGCGCGGGATCGAAAATAATCTCAATGGCTTCCCGATGTCCGGTTGTGCCGGCTGAAACTTCCTCATAAGAGGGATCTTGATCGCTCCCGCCAGTGTAACCGCTTGTGACAGCGATAACGCCAGGAAGCTCTTTAAACGCTTGCTCCATACACCAAAAACATCCCCCGGCAAAAGTAGCTTTTTGCTCTTTTTCCTGAGCTGATAGGTAAGTCGTCATAGACCCTCCGATAAAAAAGAAGAAAATAAGGGTTTTTGTTAAAAAAGATATTTTCATTATATTCGTTAGCCGCTACTGACCAGCCTTGAGCAGGACGTTGCGCTAGACAGATACGATCGCAAGATTCAATAACACCCCGACGATGAGGCCGGTCAAAAGCATAATAAGAACAGATTTTATAAAATCTTTGATCCCCAGCTCACGCAAAAGGATCACAAAGGTCGCGATACAAGGAAAAGAGATCGCCAAAAGCACTGTGGCAATAAAAAATTGTTTGGCGGAAAGCCCTAAAGGAAGAAGAAGCCCCACCGCGACATCTTTTCTAAAAAAGCCAACGATCAAAGCAACCGCAGCTTCCTTAGGCAGACCAAAAAGCTTATTCATCAAAGGTGAAAAAAGCGATGTCATCACATCAAACCAATGAAAATAAAGCATGGCATTAACAATGAAGACGCCTGCCAGCACAACAGGCATAGCCTCAACGATAAAACCCTTGATACGCAAAAATAATTTCTGCATCAAGGCCCTTAGATCAGGAATGCGATAGCATGGGATCTCCACTAAAAGTTCAGGGCTATAACCCTTAACCCTTTGATTAAGGATCAATCCCAAAATAAGCCATAAGGCAAATAAAACGAGATACACACCCGTGACATAAAAACCGGAAAATTGTCCCAGGAGGCCAAAGATCATCGCTTGCAGAGGCACGCAGGGAATACCGATAGAGATCAGCGTGGCCGCAATAAAGCGTTCACGCCGAGACTCTAGCGTGCGTGTTGCCAAAATCCCCGGGACATTGCATCCTAGCCCCAAGAGGACAGGCACGATCGCAAAGCCATGCAGCCCCAGCCGATGGAGAAAACCGTCGAGTAACATAGCCAAGCGAGGCAAAAAACCAACATCCTCCAAAAGGCTTAAGACGAAATAAAAGGAAATAATATACGGCAAGACCATGGCAAATTCAATATAAGGAGCTGTTGTCAAAAGCCCTAAAGATTGCTTAAAGTCAATTTGTCCACCGACAAGATCCCCAAGCAAAAGATGATGCCAAAGAGTTTCCGGCCCTAAGATAACGCTCATCTTGTCTAAAAAAGGTTTATAAAAAGAAAAGAAAATAGGATCCGCAACGCGATTGACAAGAAATTCTCCTATCGTACGTACAACCCAGAAGCTCGCGATAAGAACGCTGACGGCGATCAAGGCACCAGAAAAAGGACGAACCGACGCGTCTTCTAAATGCTCGCGAAGGCTATGATGACGATGGGCAAGAGTTTGGGAAAGGGACACGGCTTGACCGATGCTCTGCCAACGGCCTTGATGGCCAGCAGGCTCACGAAAGGCCATCTTGACATGGTTCAATTGCCCCATAAGTTTTTTAATACCTGTCCCCGTGATCGCGCATGTCGGCACGCATACCACGCCCAGAGCCATTTCTAAAGCCTTTTCGTCAATGGTAATGCCTCGATGCAAAGCATCGTCGTGCATATTGAGACAAATAATGACAGGAAACTGTGCTTCTAAAAGTTGAAACGTAAGATAGAGATTACGCTCAAGATTAGTTGAGTCAACGATATCCAAAACCACCATCTCTTCTTTAGGTGTCCCGCGCAACAAAGACAAGGCGACCTCTTCAGCCTTTGTTCCCGCCTCTAGAGAATAAACGCCTGGCAAGTCAATGACTTCCCAGGTTTCACCTTCGGCAATGAGCTGCCCCTTCGCCACTTCAATGGTGGTGCCAGGATAGTTAGAAGAAATGACATCCACGCCCGTCAGGCGCGAGAAAACAGTGCTTTTACCAACATTAGGATTGCCGATCAAAAAAAGTTTTTTCATGCTTTCATCTCAACCATGATCTTTGCCGCCATGCTGCGGCCCAAGGCAAAGATGGAGCGGCCAACCTTGACAACGGTTGGGCCCCTTAAGGCTAAACGGCTCAAGACAGTAACTTCCCTGCCTTGATAAATACCTAAGCTCATCATGCGATTGACAAAAATACTCCCGCCGTCAATTTCCGCGACATGAACCTTTTGTTTATTCTTGACATGTGATAAGGGTATTTTCTTCATGGGATCGTGGTACTAAAAAATGCCTTGTGTCTTGTTAAAATTAAAATTTATTTTACCATAATTTTGCCACCCACCCGATTATTTCTTCTTATATTAAAGATCCCAATGCTCGCGCAAGAGTGTCTTGCGGTCTATCAATAAACGCATATAATCCATCTCTAGGGCGATCATCTCCTGATCACGACGCCGCATCCACTCAGAAAGCCAAGCAAACCGAAGGGCTACAATAAATTCTAGAAAATACGTCCAGCTCACATCTGAGATCATTTGTGCTTTTTTTATCTTTGCAATAAAACTTTGCACAAGTTCCCCTGACAAGGCTAAAGGATCTTCGACTCCGATGCAGCCGACCAGGTTTGCCAGATCATAGATCTCGCTCTTGTAACCTAAAAACTCCCAATCGATCACAGTATTCATTTTATCTTTTGACCAAATAATATTCATCGGGTGATAATCACCATGACAAAACGAAACAGGCAGCTTTGCATAAGAAGGCATAAATTCTTTTTCTAAAAAATCCATCACAAAAGGGATCTCCCCTTTATCCGCATCATGGTACATCTTGACATGCCCGGCTAATCGATAAACATAATCTTTAAGCGAAAAGATCTTTTTCATATCGAGAAAAGGGATCTCTTTAGATTTTTCTCGCAACTCAATTAAAAATCCTGCCAAAACAGGCCCGCGCCATTTGTCATGCATATAGGTTCTTCGATCGAGCTCAACGCCAGGAACAAAAGGGGCCATTTGCCAAAAACTACTTTTATGCTTCACAACAAAATCGCCCTTCACGCTCACAAGATAGGGCCTGATACAAGCAAGCTGTCGCTGAGACAAAAGTTCGAGAACCTTTGCAATATTTCTTTTTACAGTAAGGCTCTTGATAAGAAGTTGCTCAAGAACAAAAAGATTTTTTACGTTATCTTCAAGAACCACGCGAAACACTGTACGCTCAGGACTCCCCTGAACAGAAATATCATAGCGTACCCGGCTTAGCTGAATTCCCCAAGACAACGCAATACTTTTAAGCGTTGCCTCGCTCACCGCCGGAGTCTTTTCTTTCGCTAAGAGGGTAACGTTCTTTTCTCGGCGAAGAATGCGGCCAGCATACCCGACACCTCGAGAGCATTGATTGCCAGCGATCAGTGCATGGGTATCATCTTTCCATTCAAAGACAAGAGAACAGCCGTTAGGACATTCTTGACAGATAAGATTATTCATCATTGGTTTGTTCCTTTTAAAAATAAAGAGATTTCATTATAACAAATTTTAAGAAGGATGAAAGAGTTGAGACAAATGGAATATTCTGAAAATGAGGATAGATGCACAGCGCCTAACGCCAAAGACGTTTTAAAAACTTGTCATCTTTGAAGAGTTTTTGTCGGTAAAGCGTTTTTGAGGAAGGCTTTTTTAAAAGTGACAACAAAAGAAAAGACGGCATTTCCGTACGGGGTACTGATCGTCACGTATCCGCTCGCCGCATCACTAGGAACGATACATTTGATCACCGTATCCGACCAAGAAACAATGGTCGACGCACCGCTGTTATTTGATCCTGGTACAAATGAGAAATGAACCGCTCCCTTGTAAGCCCCAAAGTCCATTCCATGGATAATGATCTGTGTTCCCACAACACCTGAAGAGGGGGAAACGCTTGTAACCTGCGGAGGTTGGATCACGTGCAATAATTTTTGGTTCGTTGTCCCCTGATTTGTCTGAATAGCAAGCGTTCCATAAAATGATGTCACGCTCGACGGGACATAGGCATGAACAAGATCATTGGACCAGGCGACCACGGGGATAGCAAGCCCATTGAACAATACAGTACTTGTCCCTTGCGTGGCACCAAAGTTCTTTCCCTGAACATAAAAATCTGTTGCTGTCGGCAAAACGCTTTCTGGCGTCACGCGTTTGACAAAAGGCGTTACGACAGGCGGCACAAGATAGCGATCTATCAGATCAGTCAACGTGGCATTGGCCGCATGATAAT
>JBAYLJ010000062.1:0-6431 GCA_041664145.1 Candidatus Omnitrophota bacterium
CGGCGCCATGAACCAAAATGCATCTCATAAGTCGCCATGGGCGCCTTGAGACTATTTGGCTGATGACGGTCTTTCATCCATTCTTGATCAGCCCAAGCATAATCAAAATCCCAAACAACAGAGGCTGTTTTAGGTGAAGTCTCTGCATAAAAGGCATAGGGATCTGCCTTATCAGCGCGATAATTGTTATATTTTGAAACAACATAATATTTGTAAGTAGCTCCTTTGTCTAATCCAGGGATAAAGCCTTCCCAAATACCGGAAGAATCCCAGCGGACACTAAGCGGATGGCTCTGCTTGTTCCACTGGTTAAAATCTCCCTGGACAGAAACGCTTTGAGCGTTAGGAGCCCAAACAGAAAAATAAACGCCTTTTTGACCATCGTGCGTTATGATATGCGACCCTAATTTTTCGTAGAGCCGATAGTGTGTACCTTCTTTGAACAGATGAGCATCTTGTTCGGTTAACAGCGAAACTCCATGAACAACATTACTTTTTTCAGGATTCATATCCAAAATAAAGCTTTCTTAAATTCCTTATCTATTGTTATTTCAAGTTGTTACACCTGACATCAAGGAAGTGGTGTTATTTTAGCTAAAATTTCGACATTTTTCCATGTTAATTTTCTCTAAAAACATATTTTTGTTTTTTAAAAAATGTTATAATAACTCTCATGAAAAATAAATATTATATCGGCATTGATGTCGGCGGGACAAAGATTTCAGGAGCCCTCATCAGCCCCCAAGGAACTATTCTTAAGCGCAAGAAAATTCCCTCTCCCAAAAAGGCCAAATCCCAAGAAATTGTGGCAATGATCCGTACGCTCGTTAAAGAACTTTTAAGCACATCGTCTTCAAAGAAAATTTTACTCGCCGGTATCGGCATAGGGATCCCGGGTATCGTTGATATAACAAAAAAAAGGGTTGTTAATACCCCGAACATTAGCCTCTCGTCTGTCGCGCTGGCTTCCCTGCTTAAGCGATCATTTAAAACAAAAGTCCTTTTAGAAAATGATGTTAACTTAGGCACGCTGGGAGAAAAAACTTTTGGCGCTGCCAAGCACGCGCATAACGTGATCGGCCTTTTCCCAGGGACAGGTATCGGCGGAGGTATTATTATCAATGACAAGCTTATTTCTGGCGCCCACGGCGCAGCTGGCGAAATAGGACATATGGCGATGGATATTCATGGCCCTCTTTGCGGCTGCGGCCATCATGGATGCCTTGAGGCCCTGGCAAGCCGCTGGGCTATTGAACGCGATATTCGTCAAGCCATCAAACAACATAAAAAAACAATCCTTAAGAAATTAACCAAAAATAAGCTCATGACCATCAAAAGCGGTATCCTCAAGGAAGCCTTAAAAAAGAAAGATCCTCTAACAAGAAAAATCATGGCTGAAAAATCAAAAATTTTAGGGCTAGCTTGTATTAATTTAAGACGTCTTTTTGACCCGGAAATGATTGTACTCGGCGGAGGATTGATCGAGGCCTGCGGTGGATTTATGTTGCCGATCATCCGAAAAACTGTTCGTGCGGATCGCTTCTTTAAAAAACTAAAACCTTGCCCGGTTATGCCATCAAAGCTAGGCGATGATGCTGTTTTGCTTGGCGCCGTAGCGCTGTTCAAGTTCGTCAATACTTCGTCCTAAGCGGATCGAATCGATCAAGATCGAAGGAAACTTCCCCTCTCTCATCTTTTTTAAATTCTTGTCAACATCGTATGATAAGCGGTAGCGCTTGACCGTTATTTTTCCACGATCAATCTCTAGCATCGCGTAGGAAGCGCTCTGTTTCCCATCAAAAGACCGACCCACGCTTCCGGGATTAATAAAACGGGCATTCGCGATCTTTTTATCGAAATAAAAATGCGAGTGCCCACACAAGATAACGTCAGTACGCGCTGCCTTTGCCAAAACCAAAAAACGCTTCAAGGGCGTTTGTTCGCTTACGATCTCATCGATGCCTAAAGGACTCGCATGAACTAAAAGAAAGCGTATTCCGCCACGCTTCATTCTTCGCTGTTCCGGAAGATTTTTTAAATACCTCTTATGAACCTTGGATAAACACCGGCTGGCCCACTGAAAAGAAAAATATTTGGCAGGAGCTTTTTCTTTTCGCCATTTTTTCTGGGCAACAGGAAACGCCAAAACTTTTTGATCATAATTACCAATAACCCCTTTGACTTTTTCTTGTCGAAAATAAGCCAAAACTTCATTTGGAAAAGGGCTATAGCCGACGCTATCACCCAAATCCCAAATCTCCGCAGCTTTTTTCTTCTTAATATCGTTGAGGACGACTTCTAGGGCCGGAGCGTTGGCGTGGACATCAGAGATAACAGCAATTTTTATCAAGATCTTGTTATGCGGGTCAAAAAGCTCCGTCATCCTCCATAAAAATGAATGAGATGATCCTGAATGTTAAATTTTTCTTTTGTCTCTTTGGGCCGAACATAAACTTCTTTGGACGTCAACACCCGCGCTTTGACATTATCGCGCCAATAGGCGTTGAGCTGATCGCCAATTTGTTCTTTGATGTCTTGCTTATAAACTTCAAAAAGGAGCTCAATGCGTTTATCGAAATTACGCCTCATCCAGTCGGCAGAAGATAAAAAGATGCGATCATCGGAATTATTATGAAAAAGAAAAACGCGGGTGTGCTCTAAAAAACGACCGACAATGCTTTTAACCTCAATATTCTCGCTTAAGCCATCCACCCCAGGAACCAGACAGCAAATCCCGCGCACCAAAAGCTTAACCTTAACCCCTGCGCAGGAAGCCTCGTAAAGCTTTTGGATGATCTTAGGGTCCTCAAGGGAATTCATTTTAGCAAAGATCAGCCCATTGCGATGTCGTTTTTGATGCTCAATCTCGCGGTCAATCAATTCAAAAAAGTATTGTCGTAGATCATACGGCGCCGAAACGATCCTCTGCCATCGAGAAGGCAGCGAATAACCCGTAATAACATTAAAAACGTCGGAGATGTCTCTTGCAAAATCGTCGTTGGCGGTAAAATAGCCAATGTCTGTATAAATCCGCGCGGTCTTTTCGTTATAATTTCCCGTCGCCAAATGAACATAGCGGCGAATACGTCCCTCTTCTTTGCGTACAATAAGGGTCATTTTGGAATGAATTTTCATCCCTGAAATCCCATAGATCACATGGCAGCCGGCTTCTTCAAGCTCTTTAGACCAATTGATATTGCGTTCCTCGTCAAAACGAGCCTTGAGCTCCACAAGCACGGTCACTTGTTTTTTATTCCTTGCCGCATCTTTAAGTGCCCCAACAATGGCGGAATCGTCATTGGTGCGATAAAGCGTCATTTTGATGGCCAAAACATCCTTGTCGTGCGCTGCCGTATGGATCAAATCAACGGTAGGCTGAAAAGATTGGAACGGCACATGAACAATAAAATCGCCTTCTTTCATGCGATCAAAAATATTTTCATAATCGATCTTTTTAGGAAGATATCCTGGATAAAAAAGCTTGGGCAGGTTGACCTGAGAGACAAGCTCAAAAAGATAGCTTAGGTCAAGATCTCCGTCAATATACGTTGCCTCTTCTTTATCAAAACCTAAGATCTTGCACAAATAATCCAGCAGCTCTTCATTGTGCTTTTTCTCAATTTCCAGATGAACGACTTTGGCCTTAGGGCGTTTACGCACTTCGGCGGTAATAGCCTTTAAGAGGTCTGGAGAATATTCTTCCTCCCCTGACATCTCGCTGTCACGCATCAAACGAAACGTAAACTGTGCCATAACATCAAACCCATTAAAAAATTTTACGATATGCTCTTTAATAAGATCTTCAACCAGAATAAAGGTCACTTCCTCTTTTTCTGCTGGAAGGCGAATCAATCGAGGGAGATTCTTAGGAATAGGAATGATCGCAAAATACGATTCCTCGTTACGCTTGAGGAGTACCGCCAAGGCCAAGGTTTTCGATGAGAGCACTGGAAAAGGACGACCCGCATCCACCGCCATAGGGGTTGCGATCGGAAAAACCGTATTATCAAAATAACGCTTCGCGTATTTTTGTTGATCCTCGGTAAGCTCAGAAAACGCGCGGATAAAAACTTCTTTTTTAGCAAGTTCCTTGCGAATTGTTTCCTGATAAATATGATACAAATCTTTTAAAAGCTTATCCGTTCCTTTCTTGATCTTTTCAGCAACGTCTTGAGGATAATACCCGTGAGGATCTTTTTTATTATACTGAGAATCGATCAGGCGCTTGAGGCCTGCCACGCGAACCATAAAAAATTCGTCAAGATTATTTACAAAAATAGCTAAAAACCGTACCTGCTCCAAAAGAGGATTGTTCGGATCAACGGCCTCTTCCAAGACGCGCTCATTGAACATCAGCCAGCTAATATCGCGATGAATAAATCGTTCCATCGGTTTTGTTTCTTTGGGGTCCATACACTACTCTTTCAGCAAAAGACGAATTTTATTTCCTGTGATTTCCTCAAACAGATCTTTCTTTTCTAAGAAATCAACACGTTCCACTAAAAAATTATCCTGCACGTGAGCTTTCACAATGACATCCCCTGTTCCTTCCATCTCAAACTCAACATTCTTTACCTTTTGGCGATGTGTACTGTCCAAGGCATTGGCAATGCGAAGAATGGAAGAAAGTTTTTGGATAAGGATCTGGCTTTCTGAGGGTAGAGATCCGTAAAGAAAATGTGTTTTCGCCGGCGTTGCCTTACGATGATACCGAGCAATACAGGCGATCATCTTGATCTCTTCATCTGTCAAACGAAAAAGATTAAGCGAACTAATAATATACTCACTATGCTTGTGATGTGAACGATTGTTCACAAAAATACCAATGTCGTGCAGATAAGCAGCCAAAATAAGATAAAGCGAATCTTGATCTTGCAGGCCTAAATGCCCTTTAAGATTATTAAAAAGCTTTTCCGATAGCTGTGCGACATGCTTGGCATGATTGAGATCCAAATTGTATCGATGGCAAAGATTAGTGACAACGGCGATCAGCTGATTAGCCTTGTCATATTTCTTAGAAACTTCAAGCCCTGAAAGAAGACTGGCCAAAATGGCTTCTGACAACGAGGTCTGAAGGATATAAATATAATTCTTCGATGCCAAAACAAAAAATTGCTGCAAAATCGTTGCATAGGCTTCCAGCGTTTCAGCGATCGCTAACGGAATTTTGTAGCTCGTTGAAATGGTCTCTGGACTTTTACCCGCAAGCTCTTTAAGAATATTTTGCGTTTCTGCCTTCGTGAGCTGAAAGAAGTCGAGCGCAGCCTTTTTCTCAGGCAAAAGGTTTTGAAAATAGAAATAATTCTCATTGATCAAAACAATATCATCAAGCTGGATACGCGGAATGCTCTTGGAAAGATAAATAAATTCATTTTCAATGCATTCCTTAAGAGCCTCGGAGCTCTCTTCGCGGCTTCCGCCAAGCTGACTTAAGAGCTGCTGCAGGCGCATGGTTCCGATAGAAAGGCCAACGTTCATCAAAGAGAAACCTTTACGCATCACGGAAATATCAAGGCTTCCTCCGCCAAGCTCAGCGATCAAAAGATTTTTCTCGTGGACAGGATAGGTTTTCTCTAAGCTGAAAGAGAGGTAAGAATCAATATAAAAAACAACATCGCCGACGTTCAAAACTTCGATCTCAAGGCCGGTTTTACGCTTGATCGTATCTAAAAAGATATTCTTATTCCCTGCCTCACGCACGGCGGTGGTCGCCACAGCCTTAATTTTCTGCACCTCATACTGCTTAAGGACTTCCTTATATTTCTCCAAAATACCGATCGTTTGATTGATCATGTCTTGAGAAATGCGTCCTTTAAGAAATGTGCTGCGGCCAATCGGAAGGGTATTCTGAAGCGACTCAACAATATGGATACTCTGTCCTGCCTCTTCTCCAATCAAAAGACGAATCGTATCTGACCCAATGTCAATAACACCAGCTCTCATGAAGCTCCTTTGTGATCCTTAATAGTATTTCAGTTAGTTTTCAGGAAGTGTTAGGAGTTGAATTCTAGCACAAAAGCAGCAAAGTTCAAACAACTAAATAGGAAGGAGAGCTAGGGCTCTTTTTAGTGAATATCACCTGCTAAAAGGACAATCTCGTCAAGCATCTTGCGCCGCTCGCCATCAGAGACAGAAGCTACAGAATTAAAATATTTCTGATAAAGCAAGGTCATGCCGCAAAAACCTGCCAGGCTTTGTCCAATGGTTACGTCCATGGCTTTAAAAAGGCCTGCCTTCTCACACACGGCCTGAGGTGCATTCATCGTGGCAATAACCACCACTTTCTTCCCTGTCAAAAGGCCTTGAGCATCTTGCGTATAAGCAAAACCAGCGCTTAAAACCCTGTCGATATAGCCTCGCGCAATGGCAGGCAAGCTATTCCACCAAACAGGAAAAATAAAAACAAGGGTGTCGGCCCAGCGAACATGATC